>JAWLDL010000051.1:0-10136 GCA_041686675.1 Spirochaetia bacterium
CGTGACCCTCGGCGGGTTGAAGTTTCTCGCCTTCGAGCAGACCTTCAAGAATGCGCTGACCGGTCTGCCCCTCGGCGGCGGAAAGGGCGGCTCGGACTTCCACACCAAGGGGAAGTCGCAGAACGAGATCCGCCGTTTCACCAAGGCCTTCATGACCGAGCTGCAGAAGTACATCGGGCCCGACCTCGACGTACCGGCCGGTGATATCGGCGTGGGCGGCATGGAGATCGGCTATCTCTACGGACAGTGGAAGCGACTGCGAGGGGAGCACGTGGGCGTGCTCACCGGCAAGGCACGAGGCTGGGGTGGATCACTCATTCGCCCCGAGGCAACCGGCTTCGGCGCGGTGTATTTTCTCGATCACATGATGCAGGAGCGCGGCGACGGCATCGAAGGCAAGCGCATCGCCATTTCCGGGTTCGGAAACGTCGCATGGGGTGCGGTGACCAAGGCAAGCGAGCTGGGCGCGAAGGTCGTCACCATTTCCGGGCCCGACGGCTACGTCGTGGACGAGGACGGCATCTCCACGCAGGAGAAGCTCGACTACATGCTCGAGCTCCGCGCATCGAACAACGACGCAGTTGCCCCCTATGCCGAGAAGTTCAAGGCAACCTTCGTACCCGACCGCCGACCCTGGGAGGTACCGGTCGACGTCGCGATCCCCTGTGCGATCCAGAATGAGCTCTCCGGCGATGACGCGAAAGCCCTCATCTCCAATGGAACACGCTACGTGGTCGAAGCCTCGAACATGGGGTGCACGCCGGAGGCCGTCGAGGCCTTCTCGGAGGCGAAGATTCCCATGGCTCCGGGCAAAGCCGCGAACGCCGGTGGCGTTGCGGTGTCGGGGCTCGAGATGTCGCAGAACGCGATGAAGCTCTCCTGGCCCCGGGAAGAGGTGGATCAGAAACTGCAGAAGATCATGGGTGATATCCACACCGCAGCGGTCAACGAGGGCCGACGCGGGGACGGCGGCGTCGACTACATCCGCGGGGCGAATATCGCGGGATTCCGGCGCGTTGCCGACGCGATGATCGACCTCGGCTACTGATCTCGGCTACTGCTACTGAGTCTGGACTGAGATTCGCTCGCCGGGACCGTACCGCGCGTCCCGGCAACCCGGTTCGGCCACCTGTGCCGGCGCCCTACTCCGCCCGTGCGCCGCGGTAGACCGCGCGCACGGCGTCGGCGTAGTTCCCCTCATCCACACCGAACACAGCCGTATGCGGCGACTCTCCCACGCTCACATAGCGGAGCCTCACGTGGGAGCGGTCGAGCTCGGCAGCCATGCGCGAAAGAACCCCGGCGTGCACGCCGCGCGAGGGATACACGACACCGACAATCGCCATCGGACCGCCGAACTCCACCCGCTCGGCACCGAGCTTGCCGGTGAGAACCTGCTTCAGCCCGGCCTCCCCGGCCTCGAGGGGTTCTGCGGGACACACTACGAGCAGCGAGTCGCTTCCCGATACCGTGTGGCGGACGGGGACGGCCGCGTCGGAAAAGGCTTCGCGAACCCGGTCCATATAGCCCGCATCCTTGCTGAGCATCGAGCGCTCGATCAGAACCGAGCGAAACCCGGTACGGCCGGCCACACCGGTGGTGCGTGCCGATGGTCCGCCGGCCGCCTCGTCCGCGCCCCTCTCATCGAGTCCGGCGATGGTCGTCCCGGGGTGATCCGGCTCGTTCGTATTCCGTATCTGGATGGGGATGTTCTTCTCGGCGACCGGTGCCACCGCCTCTTCGTGGAAGACATTGGCGCCGAGGTAGGCGAGCTCGCGAAGCTCGCGATAGCTCACGCGCCTGATCGGCGCAGGGTTCTCGACGATGCGAGGGTCGGCTGAGAGCAGACCGGATACATCGGTCCAGTTTTCGTAGGCATCCGCACCGAGAGCGCGTGCGATGAGGGCCGCCGATATGTCCGATCCGCCGCGGGAGAAGAGCTGCACCCGCCCGTCGGCAAAGCCGCCGTAGAAGCCGGGCACGACGTATCGGGCCCCGGAGGTGAGACGCCTGCCTATGAGCTCGTCGGTTGCCGCGTCGTCAACGGTCACCTCATCGGAGAAACGGATGATCTCCGCGGCATCGACGAACTCGAAGCCGAGGAATGCCGCCACGAGATGCGCGCCCAGGTACTCACCCCGCGAGACCACAGCGCTTCGGTCCGCGCCGCCGCGGATGTCGGCCTCCACCTCATCGAGGACGGCGGTGAGGTCGGTGCCGAGGCCGAGATCCCGGGCGATCTCCGTATAGCGCTCCCGCACCGCGGCAAATCGGTCCGAAACGTCCTCCCCGCGGGAAGCGAGCTCGTGACAGGAGATGAGGATGTCGGTTATCTTCTCGTCCTCCTTGCGCCGCTTCCCGGGTGCCGAGACCACAACAACGGTCCGGTCGTCGGACTGCCGGACGATCTCGGCCACCTTCTTCATCTGTCCTGCATCGGCGAGGGAACTGCCCCCGAACTTGCACACGATCATCACTGCCCTTCCTTTCCTGACTGCGCAATCACTGACTGAACGTTCACGTCAACGTCTCAACCCGCAGCCGTGTCACATCACCGACGATGACATCGAGATGCTTGAACTGCCGAATCGCCTCACTTACCGCCTTCTCCCTCACCCGTCGAGTCAGCAGGATCAGCGGCACCGTCGTCTCGCCCTCACCCGGCTCCTTCTGAATGATCGCCTCGATGGAGATATCGAGGTCGCCCATGATGCCTGAGACAGTCGCCATGACGCCCGGCCGGTCGACGGCCTGGAGACGAATATAGTAGGAGGTCTCCACCTCATCGATGGAGCTGATGGGAAGATCTGCGATCTGGTCCGGCTTGAACGCAAGATGCGGCACGCGATTGTCCGGGTCGGTGGTGAGGGTGCGCACCACGTCCACGAGGTCGGCCACCACCGCCGACGCGGTCGGCTCCCCACCGGCACCGGGCCCGTAATACAGCGTCGGCCCGAGCGCGTCAGCCCAGACCATGATCGCGTTCATCACGCCGTTTACGCTGGCGATGAGGCGCCGCTCAGGAATGAGGGTCGGGTGCACGCGAAGCTCCACCCGCCCGTCGGTCTTACGTGCAATCGCGAGGTGCTTGATGATGTAGCCGAGCTCCTCGGCGTAGACCACGTCGTCCCGCGTTACCGTACCGAGGCCCTCGGTGTAGACCCTGTCGAACTGAAGCGGGATGCCGAAGGCGATGGATGCGAGGATGGTGAGTTTGTGGGCCGCGTCGATGCCGTCGATATCGAAGGAGGGATCGGCCTCGGCATAACCGAGCTGCTGGGCCTCGGCGAGCACGTCATTGAACTCGCGGCCTTTCTCCCGCATCTCGGTAAGGATGAAGTTACAGGTGCCGTTCACGATACCGGCGATCCACTCGATCTTGTTGCCGGCAAGTCCCTCGCGGATCGACTTGATGATGGGAATACCGCCGGCAACCGCGCCCTCGAAGGCGATCATCACGCCCCTGTCCTGAGCAGCCTTGAACAGCTCGTTCCCGTGCAAGGCGATCAGAGCCTTGTTCGCCGTGACGACATGCTTGCCGTTCTCAATCGCCCGCATGACGAGCTCGAAGGCGTCGTCATAGCCCCCGATGAGCTCGACGACGACGGATACCTCGGGATCGTTCACGACCTCGCGGGGATCGTCCGACAACCTGACTCCCTCGAGCCCGAGGCCGGGAACGCGGTCGGGATTTCGCACCGACGCGTGGCTTATAATGATACCGCGGCCGGCGCGCCGCGCGATTTCCTCTGCGTTACGGATAAGCACGCGATACGTGCCGCCCCCGACGGTACCGAGACCGAGTAGGCCAATCTTTACTGGATTCAACGAGTCCTCTCCTGAGCGTCTGCTGTGTGCGATGGAATAATATCCGAACTCCGGGCGGAGAAGCAACGCCTCGGCTTGACAATGCAGTGCGGAATGCATATATATTGAGGCCAACAGATTTGGATCAATAGAGGCGCGGAATTCAACAGTAGCGCCGGCGAGGGATCGGGAGCCCGATGACCCTGCGCAAAAGGGAATTCCGCCGAAGGCTGAGGTCATCCTGAGGGCCGACGCTTGGTCGCCTGGGCTAAATCCCAGGGGCTGTCACCAGAAGGTGGAGCGCTATTGATCTCCTTCCCCGGTATTCCCACCCGGAAGTAGATCAGAGTTCCCTCCTTCACACCACTAGATCCACGGATTACTACGTTGCGGAGGTGTGGTATGGAGACAATCGATGTAGCCGTTCTCGGTGCAACCGGCACCGTCGGGCAGAAGTTCATCACCCTGCTCGAGGGCCACCCGTATTTTCGCGTGCGAGAGCTCGTCGCCTCGGATCAGTCGGCCGGCAAGCCCTACGCGGAGGCCTGCAAATGGAAGCAGGACCGCCCGATCCCCGAGTCGGTTGCCTCTACGATAGTAAAGTCCACGCAGGAGCCCCTCGAGAGCCTGCTCCTGTTCTCGGGGCTCGACTCCTCGGTTGCCGGTGAGGCGGAGACCGCCTATGCCGAGCGGGGCCACCTCGTGGTCAGCAACTCGAAGAATCACCGGATGGACCCGAAGGTACCCCTCGTGGTCCCCGAGATAAACGCCGAGCATCTCGCCCTCATCGAGCAGCAGCCCTACGAGGGCGCAATTGTCACGAACCCCAATTGCTCGACGATATTTCTGGTCATGGCGCTCGCGCCCCTGCACCGCGCCTTCGGGCTGGAAGCAGTACAGGTGACGACCATGCAGGCCATCTCCGGCGCCGGCTACCCCGGTGTGTCGGGTATGGACATCATGGGGAACGTCATTCCCTATATCAGCGGTGAGGAAGAAAAGGTCGAGGAGGAGTCACTGAAGATCCTCGGCGATCTCGACGGATCGACGGTGCGTCACGCGGAGCTCGACGTAAGCGCTACCTGCACCCGGGTCCCCGTCCTCGACGGGCATACCGAGACGGTATCCTTCAGACTCTCCCGCCCCGCGGGAATCGAGGACGTACGCGCAGCGCTCGACGATTTCAGAGGCCTGCCCCAGCACCGCCGCCTGCCGTCGGCGCCCGAGCGTCCCATCCTGATGCTCGATGCCCCCGACCGGCCGCAGCCGGCGCGGGATATATGGCTCGAGGACGGCATGGCGACCATGGTCGGACGCCTGCGCGAGTGTCCCGTGCTCGACTACCGCATGGTGGTTCTCGGACACAACACCGTGCGTGGCGCGGCAGGGGCGTCCATCCTCAACGCCGAAACGCTGGTGAGCGAGGGATATCTGGCAAACGGCCGGTTGCACAGGCGGCGAAGCGCTGCTGGGTATGAGGAGCCGGTAAGCACCTGCTGCAGCTAACAGCCCGGTTCGGGACGTGGCGGCACATCCGCCATGTTCCGACTGATCGTCGACACCGCGTCAGTCAATGCGGGCAGTAACGTGGGCACGGTCTCGCGGAGGAGCTTGTCGGCAGGGCCCGATATGCTCACCGCAGAGATCAGTGTCCCATCCTCGGCGAGAACCGGAGCGGCCACGCAGCGGAGCTCCAGGGCGAGCTCCTGGTCATCGACCGCGTATCCCTGACTCCTCACCCGCTCGAGCTCCTCGGCAAGGCGAGCGCGGTCGGTAATGGTATGCTCGGTTAGCGGCACCAACTCTATAGACTCAAGGAGCCGCCTTCGCTCGGCCTCCGGCTGGTAGGCGAGGAGGGTCTTGCCGAGCGAGGTGCAGTGCAGCGGCTCGGTCTCCCCGATGGATCGATCGAGCTGCAGGTAGGACGGCGGCGTTGCCTTGTCGACGTAGAGCGTCTCGTCCTCGAAGAGTACGGCATGGTTCACCGTATAGCCGGTGTCGTGGGAGAGCTGCAGGAGGCTGCGCCGCGCGGGGTCTATGAGATTGTAGCTGTGCAGCACCGAGTTACCGATCTCGAAGAGATGAAAGGTCAGGCGGTAGTAACCGTCGGGGTGTTTTGCCACGTAGCCGAGGATCTGCAGGGTGTGCAGCATCCGGTGCACGGTCGAGCGATTGAGGTCGAGCTCCCTGGCGAGATCCTGAGCGAGCACCTTGTCTCGCGCCGCGATGGTCTCGAGGATGGAGGCCGCCGTTACTACCGTGCTGGCAACAGGATAGGAGGCTGTGTCGTTTTCACCCATGCTGTGTGAACTCCCCTCCGATCACTTTCCCCGAATACGCGCCGGCTGTCAATGACGCGGACTTCCGCTTGCCCGCCTGCGGGGCGAGCTCTATAATCCCTGACCATGGCATCACCAGCAGCAAAAATCGTCTTTGAACGCAGTGAGTACGAGCGGCGCGTGCGCCGCGTGAAAGAGCACATGGATCATCACGGGATCGAGGTCATGCTCGTCGTCGACCCCGCGAACATGAACTATCTCACAGGCTACGACGGGTGGAGTTTCTACGTGCATCAGGGCGTCATCGTGGCCCTCGATCGCGAAGAGCCGATCTGGTTCGGCCGACAGCAGGACTCCAACGGCGCGCGCCTCACCACCTGGCTCGCCGAGGAGAGTATCGTCGGATATCCCGACGAGTACGTGCAGTCACGCTACACCCATACCATGGTCTTCGTGGCCGGGCTGTTGCGCGAGCGCGGACTCGCGGGCCGCAGCCTCGGCGTGGAGATGGACAACTACTGGTTTTCCGCTCGCATGCTTCTCACCCTGCAGGAAGAGCTCCCCGGAACGCGCATTCTCGACGGGCACAACCTGGTGAACTGGGTAAAGACCGTGAAGTCGGAGCCCGAAATTGCCTACATGCGGCAGGCGGCCCGGATCTGCACCAACGTCATGGACACCGCCCTCGAGCATATAGCGGTCGGTGCCTGGGAAAAGGACGTCGCGGCGAAGGTGGTCGAGGCACAGATACGCGGCACCGACGAGTACGGCGGCGACTCCCCCGCCATCTTTCCCATCCTTCCGAGTGCCGAGCGCACGTCCACGGCGCACCTCACCTTCGACCCCGATCGCACATACCAGGACAACGACGTCGTCCTCCTCGAGCTTGCCGGCTCGCGCTACCGCTACCACGCCCCGCTCTCGCGCACCGCGTACCTCGGTACTCCGCCCGATGACCTGAAAAAGGTGGCGGACACGGTGGTCAAAGGGCTCAACGAGACCCTCGCCTTCATCTCACCGGGCGTCACCGCCGAGGAGGTCGAAGCAAGGTGGCGGGAGTCAATCGCCGGGAGCGGCGTGGAGAAGCCGTCGCGGGTGGGCTACTCCTACGGGTTGAGCTACGTCCCCGACTGGGGCGAGCACACGGTGAGCCTGAGGCCCACCGACAAGACCGAGCTCGTACCGGGCATGACCATTCATTTCATGCCCGGCATCTGGCTCGACACCTACGGCTTCGAGTGCAGCGAGCCCTTCCTCGTCACGGAGGACGGCTGCGAGAAGTTCATCGAGTATCCGCAGAAACTGTTCGTGAAGTAGCGGGCGGGGACGGCGGCGGCCGCTCAGGCCGCCCGCCGGGGGCCGGGGCCCGCTGCCGGGGTTGCCGCCCGCCGCCGGGGTTGCCGGCCGCCGCCCGGGTTGCCGGCCGGCGCCCGCCGCGGCCGCTACATGAACCCGTCGAAGCGCCGGCGCACCACCGCGCTGTAGACGTAGCGTATCATCGTGTTGTAGTCGAAGACGGGAAGCCCGGTCTCCTCCTGCACCGCCGCGGCGTAGGGCGGAAGAAGGCTGCATTCGAGGAGGATGGCCCGCACGGCCTCATCCTCGGTGAGTGCCCGCGCCGCTTCGAGCACCTCCGCCTCCACGAGGTCGGTATCGAGCGATCCTTTCTCCTCGAGCACCGCCGTGACGAACTCCGGTTTCTCCTCGAGCCCCTCGATCCGAAGGCGCTCGTCGGGCACGCTCGTCACCTGCCGCAGAAGCTGCCGATCGAGGGATGAGGAGTTGGCCGTGATAACGCCCGTCTTGCCCACCGGTCCCGTAATCCTGTCTATGAAGTCGAGCTGCAGCAGGCTCGAGATGAACACCGGCACCTCGAGCTCGGCGGCAATTCGGTTCTGATGGAGGGCAAGAAACCCGCAGTCACCGGTGACCGCGCGTACGCCTTCACCGACGAGCTTGTGTCCGACTTCTATGGCTACATCGACGAGCGTCTCGTCGTGGGCAAAGAGCCGTGCAGGGGTGGAACCGGGAAGGCGCTCGAAGCGGACCGGGAAATCGTAGCTCGAGGCGTTCGCCGTATCGCCGGGCACGTAGGGGGCGTAGTTTTCGATGACCATTATCCCGATGGCCTCTCCGTAGCTGACCTGGTTTCCCTTGACGGTGTAGCGCATGTCTCCTCCTCGGCTCGGCTCGGCTCAGCTCACACGATCCGGTTCTGTGATCCGCCGTGCAGAAACGATTCTAGATTCTCAGCGGCCGTTCGTAAACACCGTTCGCGGGCGGCACGGGTCGCCCAAGCCACGTGGGGGGTAATCCGGCAGTTCGGCGCCGAAAGCAGGGGGTTGTCCGGTTCGGGCGGCTCCGTCGGCCCGAGGACGTCGAGAGCGGCGCCGGCGATCCGGCCCTCGTGGAGTGCCGCGGCAAGCGCCTCATCAACGACCAGGCCACCCCGCGCTGTATTCACCAGGAAGGCGCCCGGTTTCATGAGGGAGAGGCGACGGGCATCGACGATCCCCGCGGTCTCCGCCGTCAGCGGGAGATGGAGCGAGACAACATCCGATCGCCGAAACACCTCATCGAGCTCCACCCACTCAATCTCTATACCATCGACGTCCTTGCGGCGACGGCTCCATGCAAGCACCTGCATGCCGAAGGCCCGGGCGATGCGTGCCGCCGCGGCGCCGATCTGCCCCACTCCGAGGATTCCCATCGTCTTGCCCGAGAGCTCGATAAGCGGCCCCTCGATGTAGCGAAACTCCCGGTCGGCTCTCCAGTTCCCGCGCGCCACGTAATCGGAGTACCCCGCCACATGATTGGTGAGGTTCAGAAGCAGTGCGAAGGTCATCTGTGCCACGGAGGGCGTGGAATACTCCGGCACATTGGCCACCGCAATCCCGCGACGCCGGGCAGCTTCGGTGTCCACCTGGTCATGACCGGTCGCAAAGAGGCCGATGTAGCGCAGATTCGGCAGACGAGAGAGCACGTCGTCGCTTATGGCGCACATGTCGACGAGAAGTATGCTCGCGTTCCCGGCCCGCTCGACGATCGTCTCGGGCGAGCAGTGGTCGTATACGGTGAGATGGCCCATACGCTCAAAGGGCTCCCAGCTGAGGTCTCCGGGATTCACGCCATAGGCGTCGAGCGCGACGATGTCTTCCACCGGCCTGCCCCCGCTCATGCAGTCGGCGCTTCGACCGGTGCCGAGGGACATTCCCGCGCCACGGTTTCGGGTACCTTTCCGCGGAACTCACGGTCGAAATGCGCGCGAAACTCGCCTGCCAGCCGTGCCGCGTTATGTCCGTAGGCCGCGCGTTCGGCCCAGGTATTGACCGGAGTCAGCATCTTATCGGGCACGCCCGGACAGGATGCCGGCACGCGCACACCGAAGAAAGGATCGGCCTCGTAGGCCACCGTGTCCAGGGCTCCCGAAAGAGCGGCCTGTACCATGGCCCGGGTCAGGTTGATGTCCATCCGCCGGCCCTCGCCGTAGGCCCCTCCGCTCCAGCCGGTGTTCACGAGAAACACGCGTGTCTCGTGGCGCTCGAGGCGCTCCCCGAGAAGGTCGGTGTAGTCTTTCGGATTTCGCGGCATGAAGGGAGCACCGAAGAACCGCGAGAACACCGTCTGCGGCTCCATGACGCCTGTCTCGGTGCCGGCAAGTTTTGACGTATAGCCCATCATGAACCAGAACATCGCCTGCGCGGTGGAGAGCCTCGATATCGGGGGGAGGACACCATACGCATCGGCGGTGAGAAAGATCACTGTCTGCGGATGCCCGCCGACCGAGCTCGGTTTGACGTTCGAAAGGTAGGCCAGCGGATAGGAGGCGCGTGAGTTCTGCGTGAAGCGATCGTCATCGAAGTCGAAGGTGCCGTTGGGATATACCATGAGGTTCTCGACCAGTGCCCCGTGGGAGAGGTAGTGGTCGGGGTGAAAGACTGCGCGGTACACCTCCGGCTCCTTCTGCGGGTCCAGATTGTAGAGCTTTGCGTAGCATCCGTTCTCGAAGTTCGCAATGCCTCGATCGCTCCACCCGTGCTCGTCATCGCC
>JAWLDL010000052.1:0-10126 GCA_041686675.1 Spirochaetia bacterium
CACGCCCATTGTCCCTTCGTCTCCGGGCGCCTCGCGCGGGGTGTCTCGCGAAAGCGGGAGATCCCTCTCGTGGCCACGTTTCATTCGAAGTATCGGGATGATTTCATCACGGTCACCGGATCGCCGACGCTCGCCGACGTCGGCGTGCGCTACGTGGTGGAGTTCTACGAAAAGGCAACGCAGGTGTGGGCCCCCAACCGGGCCACTGCCCGCACCCTCGAGGGTTACGGCTACCACGGGGACATCGAGGTGATCCCGAACGGCACCGACCTCGAGGCACCGACGGACGCCGAGCGTGAGCGCCTCGCCGCGAGGGGCAGGGCGGCCGCGGGCGTGGACTCCGGCGACGTACCCATCTACCTCTTCGTCGGGCAGCATCGCTGGGAGAAGAACGTCGAGCTCATCATCAGGACCCTCGGGTTCATCAAATCGCGCGGCGCTTCCTTTCGCATGGTGTTTGCCGGGACGGGCTACGCCGAGCGCGCGATGAAGAAGCTCTGCCGGACGGTGGGCATCGAGGAGGAAACCGTCTTTCTCGGCCTCATCCTCGAGCGCGAGCGCCTCAAGGAGCTTTACGCGGCGTCCACGTTGCTTTTGTTCCCGTCGGTCTACGACAATGCGCCCCTGGTGATGCGCGAAGCGGCGGGGTTCGGGCTGCCGACCGTGCTCATACGCGGCGCCTCGGCTGCCGAGGGCGTTACCGACCGCGAGAGCGGCTTTCTCGTGGAGAATACCCCGGAGTCCTTCGCAGCGGCGCTTCAGGGTACGGCCGCCGACCCCGGGCTCACGGCGCGGGTGGGAGAGGGCGCCCGGCGGGATATCTACCTGCACTGGCGTGACGTAGTGGCGGAGGTATACGGCCGCTACGAGGACATCGTGGCGAGCGAACGCCGCCGATCGATTCATATTGACCGCGACATGGGGAGCTGATACGCTCTCGAAAAGGCACTGGGAGTGGGAGTGGTCCTCAGAAGCGTAGAACTATTCGGATTCAAATCCTTTGCAGATCGCAGCCGCATGGAGTTCGGAGAGGGCGTGTCCGCCCTGCTCGGGCCCAACGGCTGCGGTAAGAGCAATATCGTCGACGCCGTAAAATGGGTCCTCGGCGAGCAGGGCACGAAGAGCCTGCGCGCCGACCGCATGGAAGACGTCATCTTCAACGGCACGGATGCCCGAAAAGCGGTAAACGTCTCAGAGGTCACACTCATCCTCGAGAACTCAGACGGCGTGCTGCCCATTGACTTCCAGGAAGTCTCGGTCAAGCGCCGGCTCTATCGATCGGGTGAGAGCGAGTACTTCATAAACGGCTCCCCGGTGAAGCTCAAGGACGTCCGGGAGCTCTTCTACGACACCGGCATCGGCAAGAGCGCCTACTCCATCATGGAGCAGGGCAAGATCGATCAGATCCTCTCCAACAAGCCCGAGGAACGGCGCCACATCTTCGAAGAGGCCGCGGCCATCACCAAGTACAAGGTGAGGGGCAAAGAGGCCGAGCGGAAGCTCGAGCGCACCGAAGACAACATGCGGCAGGTCGAGAACATTCTCGGCGAGGTCAAGCGCAGCTACGACACCCTGCAGAAACAGTCGCAGAAGACGCTTCGCTACCGGGAGCTCAAGTCCGAGCGTTTCGAGGTGGAGCGGGATCTGCAGCTTCTCCGGCTCAAGGGGTTTCTCGAAGAGAAGCGTAAGAAAGAGCAACGTCTTGCCGGGAAGACCGAAGAGCGTGACACGCTGAAGAAAGAAATCGACGGGATAAACGAGTCTCTCGAGGAGAATCTCGACAAGGTGAACTCCATGGAAACCGAGCTCATGGAGGCGCAGAAGCAGCTCTACTCGGTTGAGGTCGACAAGAGCAACCGCGATCATCAGATCGGCATGTTCCGCGAGCGGCAGGAGGAGATCCGGGCAAAGATCGAGACGGAGAAGGGGCGCCTCGAGACGATATCGCGCAAGGCCGAAGAGCTCGACGGGGAGATCGAGAAGCAGAAGGCACAGATCGCCGATCTCGAGAAGCGCATTGCCGATGTGGAGGAAAACGTCGGCGAGTTCGAGCAGAGCATCGAGGCTGCACTGAACCGGATTCGAGAGAACGAGAAGACGATCTCCGGCCACGAGACCCGCATCGAGGAGCTGCAGGGCGAGCAGGAACAGCTGAACGTCGAGATCCGGGCCCTCACCGAGGACATCGTCACCGAGCTCGATGACCGGCTCAAGCAGATGGGCTACTCCCGCGGGGAGCGGGCGCGTACCGCCGAGTCCCTCAGCGAGGAGCTCGGCAGGCTCCGTACTCACATCGAGGGTAAGCAGGCCCTGCTCTCCGACCTCGAGTCGACCGCCATGGCGGATTCCGCGCGGGTGCGCGCGGTTCTGCAGTCTGTACAGAAGGAGAACGCAGCCTCGGTTGAGGCACTCTCACGCATCGAGTCGCTCGTGGAGCAGTACACATCGCTCAGCCCCACCTTTCTCGACGAGTTCCTTGCTCCCGAAGGCATCATCACCCGAAAGCGGGAGCTCGACGAGCAGGTTGCAGAGCGGGGTAGCCGTATCGCCGGCGCGAGGGAGCAGATCACCGCCCTGAGGGGCGAGAACGATCACCTCTCGGGCAAGATCGAGGAGTACCGCAAGACCCTCGAGGAGCTTCGGGTGAACCGCGCGCAGATGCGCACGCAGGCGGGGGGTGTGAAAGACGCCCTCGAGCGCAGCATTCGCGAACGGAAGGAGCTCGACGGGCAGATCGAGACCATAAACCGCGACATCAAGCGTGACGGCGAGCGCCGCGAGGAGATAACCGGCAAGGTGGCCGCCCTCGAGAAGGAAAAGGAAGGCCTCACCGCGCGCGAGACCGAGCTCAAGGGCAAGCTCGAGGAGCTTCGCGAGTCCATCTCCACGCGGAACAGGGATCTCGTGAGCAAGGAACGAAGCCTCAAGTCGTCCATGGACCGTCTCGGCAAGCTTCAGTCGGAAGTGGAAAAGCTGCAGATGAGCGCGACGGAGACCACCACGGAGATTCGAAACGTCTATGACAACTTCTCCGAGCGGCACTCCCGCGACCTCCACGAGTACGAGGACCGCATGTACGAGATCGGGAAGACCCAGGCCGATCTGCGGGCGGTCATCTCGGGCATCCGCGAGGAAGAGCAGGCCATCGGCAGCGTGAACCTCATGGCCCCCGAGGAGTTCGAGGAAATCAGGGAACGCTACGATTTTCTCGCAGGGCAGCTCGAGGACCTGCGCAAGGCCCGCCAGGATCTGCTGCAGGTCACCGCGGAGATTCACCAGGAGTCCACGCGACTCTTTCTCGAGACCTACGACAAGGTGAAAAAGAACTTCCACACCATGTTCCGCCGGCTTTTCGGTGGCGGGCGCGGGGAACTTCGCCTCACCGACCCCGACAACGTGCTCGAGACCGGCATCGAGATCTTCGCCCAGCCGCCGGGAAAGAAGCTGGAGAACATCACACTCCTCTCGGGCGGAGAGCGCTCGCTGACGGCCGTCTCCCTGCTTTTTGCCACCTACATGGTGAAACCGTCCCCCTTCTGCCTCCTCGATGAGATCGATGCCGCCCTCGACGAGAACAACGTCGGCCGGTTCGTGAACATGTTGCAGGAGTTCTCGGCCTACAGCCAGTTCATCGTCATTACCCATAACAAGAAGACCGTGGCGGCGGCCCGGACGCTGCTTGGAGTTACGATGGAGGAGCCGGGGGTTTCAAAGCTCGTGACGATGCGAATCGACAAGAAGGACCCGGTGCATGCGTAGCAGGGTGCTGCGGGCCTTGAGGGACGACTGGCGCCTCACCGCGGCAGCGTTCCTGGGGGTCGGTGTGCTTGCCGCGCTGGTCACTATCGTCGCCGTGCTCATTACCCGCCCCCCTTCCGAGCCCACCGGCGAAGCGCCACCGCCGGCGCCCTCCGAGGCGGACATCGGACACGCGCTGCCGGAAATTGGAGTAGAGGATTTTGTGGTGCCGGACGAGGGCGAGCGACTCGAGACCTGGTGGTGGCAGCGCTACAGGACCCCCGGTGAGCCATGGGACCCGGAGCAGGTCGAACGTTTCTGGCAGGATCCGCGCGAGCCCGCGCTCGAGTACCTGCGCACTCGAAACAACGAAGAAATCGAAAGGATTTTTCAGAACGTGCCGTAAATTAAGAACGAGGACTGTTCTCTGGGAGGGGATATGAACAAGCTCGCCGTTATCGCGGCTTTCCTCGCGCTTTCTTCCTGTGCCACTTTCACCGACGATCCGGAGTCACCGGAGGAATCGCCGCCCCGGCAGCCTGCGCCGTCGACGGAGTCCGAGGCCGGGGCGGAAAGCTCCGCGCCTGATGCGCCGCTACCCGAGGGGCCCGCAGAAGACGCCGATGCCACCGAGGGGCGCACCGAGCCGGAGACGCCCCCCGATTCTGATATTCCGCGAATAACCTCTCCGCAGAGAGCCGCCGATGAAGCGCCGGCGCTGCCGGCTCCCTCCCTGCCGGTTCCCCCATTGCCGCCCGCCTCGGACACCTCCGCTTCCACCGCGCAGCCGGAAGCCCCGAGTCCCGATCCCGAGCCGCAGGCTGACCCCGAGCCCCTGCCGGAGCCGGAGCCGGAACTCGAGCCCGAACCGGAGCCCCCGCCCGGACCCGAACCCGAACCTGAACCGGAGCCCGAACCCGAACCTGAACCGGAGCCCGAACCCGAGCCCGAACCCGAGCCCGAACCCCAACCCGATCCCGAGCCGGAGCCCGAGCCGCTCCGCTCGCAGCGAACCGACGCCCCCGCAACCGCCCGGCAGCCCGCAGCGCCGGTGTCGGGAACGCGCGAGGCGGTCGTGGGAGATGAGGTGCGTCTGTCCCTCGGAGACGGGGGCTGGGTGTACCTCGGCGAGGAGAGCGGGAAGGAGGGCCTGTCCTTCCGCCGGCGCTACACGGAGGACGGAGAAACGGTATTCGTGTTCACCGTCGAGGAGCCAGGCGAATACGTCGTGCGGTTTCAGCGCCAGGACCTCGACCGCGGCGTGTTTCGCGAGGAGCGGGTGGCCGTGGATGCCCGTCCGGAGCCCGCATCCGCCGGTGATTCCGAGCGCACCGCGGATACCGGGACGTCGTCGGCGCAGCAGGCGGCCGCGGCGCCGGCACCCGGGGAATTGGAGGAGAACCCGGAGTCGCCCGCACCCACTGCTGATCTCGATGAGGCCTATGCGCTTCTCGACGAAGGCCGCCGGGAGGCCGCTCTTGAGGCCTTCCTGCAGAGCTATCCGGTCGGTGACCCCGAGGTGCACGACCTCATCGCGCGGCTCGCCTATGAGCTTGGTCGATGGGAGACTGCGCGCTCGCACTGGAGCCGGAATCTGGATGCTGAGGAACCGTTTGCGCGGAACGCGCGCCTGGGGCTTTTCCGAACGGCGCTGGAAACCGGCGATGCGGAGTCGGCGTGGGAGCTCTTTCGGCAGCTGGAAAATGAGGGGCTCACCGACCGTGCCGGTTCTTCGGACCCGGCCGGCGCCGGCACGACCGGCGTCGCGCCGCCGGCCGAGATGACGCCGCCTGCCGAGGTGACGCCACCGGCCGAAGTAAGGGCGTCCGATATCACCGAAGCGGAGCTTCTGCGGCTCGGCAATCTCCTGCTGGAGAGCGCCGATCCCTCGCGAGCGGTGGGTCCGCTCGAGGCCTACATGGACGCCGGAGGGACGCCCGACGACCCGGCCGAGCTCTACTACCGCCTCGGACGGCTCCACGAGGATCGACGCGACGCCCGTGCGGCGATGGAGTACTACCGGCGCGTCGTTGACGAATTCCCGCTCAGTCGCCACTGGCAACCGGCGGAGGAACGCGTGCAGTATCTCAGGCGCCATTTCTTCGACATCCGCTGACGGTTGACATCGGCGATTTGGAAACAGTATAAATAACGCTACATCTTTCGGATTTCAGGACCATGCTCGATAGAATTTCCAATAAACTGAGCGACATCGTCCGGCAGGTATCCGGCAAATCTTCGATTACCGAGAAGAATGTCCAGGATGCCGTCGACGAGATAAAAGTTGCACTCCTCGAAGCAGACGTGAACCTGCGCGTGGTGCGCCGTTTCGTGAACCACACGATTCGCGAGGCCACGGGGGAGGCGGTGCTGCGCTCGGTTTCTCCCGCCCAGCAGTTCGTAAAGATCGTCCACGACAGGATGGTTGCGCTTCTCGGCGACGAGCGCCAGGATCTCGAGCTCAAAGGTCCCGATACGCAGTCGGTCATCCTTCTTGCGGGCCTGCAGGGCTCCGGTAAGACCACCACGGCGGCCAAGCTTGCGGCACATCTCAAAAACCGCGAGAATCGCACGCCGCTTCTCGTCGCTGCGGACCTCGTTCGCCCGGCGGCCATCGATCAGCTCGAAGTACTCGGCGAACAGGCGGACATTCCCGTCTACACCGATCGAAACACGAAGGACCCCGTCAAGGTGGTCAAGGGCGCGCTCAAAGAGGCAAAAAGCCGGGGGCTCAACACCGTCCTCGTGGATACCTCGGGGCGGCTGCAGATCGACGAGGAGCTCATGGCGGAGCTCGAGAAGGTCCGCAAGGTCGCCGATCCCCAGGAAGTGCTCCTCGTAGCGGACGCCATGACCGGGCAGAACGCCGTTGAGGTTGCAAAGACCTTCGATGAGCGTATGAACCTCTCCGGCGTCATTCTCAGTAAATTCGACTCCGACACCCGCGGTGGCGCAGCGCTCAGCCTCAAGAGTGTCACCGGCAAGCCCATCAAGTTCATCGGTGTCGGCGAGAAGATGGAAGACCTCGAGCCCTTCTACCCGGACCGCATGGCCTCTCGCATCCTCGGGATGGGCGATGTGGTATCCCTCGTCGAGAAGGCGCAGGAGACCTACGACGAGGAGGAGGCCGTCGCCCTTCAGAAGAAGATGCGCTCGGCCACCTTCACGCTCGAGGATTATCTCGATCAGTTCCAGCGAATGCGCAAGATGGGCTCGGTGCAGTCGATGCTCGAGATGATTCCCGGCCTCAAGGGTCAGATCTCCGAGGACGACATCGATGAAGACCAGATGAAGCACGAAGAGGCGATTATTCTCTCGATGACGCCCGAGGAACGAAAGAACCACAGGATTCTCGGTCCGCCCCGTCGTAAGCGAATCGCGAGAGGCAGCGGAACTTCGGTGTACGAGGTGACGCGTCTTTTGAAAAAATTTGATAAGATGCGACAGACGATGAAAAAAATGTCCAAGAACAAGAAGTATCAGAATCAGATGCTGTCTCAGCTTGGTGGCATGTAGCGCATACGAACCAGGAGGAAGTTGTGAGCGCCAGAATACGGTTGAAGAGATTCGGAACCCGAAAGAGACCCTACTACCGGTTGGTCGTCATGGACACGCGCGCGCCGCGTGACGGCCGCGCCATTGAAGAGGTTGGCCTGTATCACCCGATCGAGATCGAGGAGAAGCAGCTGAGCCTTAAAGAAGATCGCATTCGCGAATGGATCGACAAAGGAGCGCGGCCGAGCGATACGGTGCGACAGCTTCTCAATAAGAGGAACTTCCACATCAAGTAACGCCTGCCCGCACCCTGTAGGCAGCAATTTACAGCACGAGGGGAGGCACGCGTGGAAAAGGAACTCGTAAACTATATCGCCCGGTCTCTGGTCGACGAGCCGGACGAGGTTGAAGTGAATATGATCGAAGGGGAGAAGTCGACCATCCTCGAGCTCAAGGTCTCTCCGTCGGATATCGGGAAGGTGATCGGCAAGCACGGGCGCATCGCCAAGGCAATCCGCACCGTTCTCAGCGCCGCCTCGACCAAGACCGGAAAGCGGGTGGTGCTCGAGATCCTCGACTGATGGACGACCTGGCCGTCGGTTTCATCCGCGGCGCGCACGGCATCGCCGGGGAAGTGAAGCTGGGGAGCTATTCCGGTGAGCTCGCGCATCTTACCGCTCTGACGGAAGTGGGGCTTCGCTGCCCCGGCGCCTCCGAAGGGGTGATCCGTCGTCTCGAGATCGAGCACGTGCGCCTCACACACCGGGAGGCCCTGGTGAAGTTTCGGGGCGTGGATTCGCGGGACGCAGCGCAGGCGCTCCGGCGGTGCGAGATCTGGGTCCCGCGGTCGCAGGCGGCGCAGCGCGGCGAAGACGAGTACTACATCGCCGATCTGATCGGTTGCGAGCTCCACTCGCCCGGCGAGGGCGCGGAGGTTCTCGCGCGCGTTGTCTCTGTCTGGGAAACGGGGATCGGCGATATCCTCGAGGTCGAAACGCCCGAGGGAAAGATCTTCAACGTACCGTTCCGCGAGCCGTTTATCGGCGAGGTTGACACCGAGCGGCGGAAAATCGAGCTCGAGACCCCCTGGGTGCTGGCATGAGCCGGTACGAGGTCGGAATCGCATGAAGATCGATGTGCTCACGCTTTTTCCCGGCCTCGTGGAGGCGTTTTTCTCCGAGTCGATTCTCGGACGCGCCGTCGATCGGGGGTTCGTTTCCTATCGCGCGGTGAATATCCGGGATTTTGCGGACGACAAACACCGTACGGCCGACGACGCCCCCTACGGAGGCGGCGCCGGAATGGTGCTGAAGCCCGCTCCGCTCGGTGCCGCCCTGGATTCGGTCGGCGCGGACAAGCGGCGCACGATCTATCCGAGCCCTTCGGGGCGGCGGTTCACGCAGGACGTGGCGCAGGAGCTTGCCGCGGAGGAGGAGCTGGTCCTTATCTGCGGCCGTTACGAGGGCGTGGACCAGCGCATCATCGATCACTATGTTGACGATGAGCTCACAATCGGCGATTATGTGGTATCGTCCGGCGAGTTGTCGGCGCTCGTCATTGTTGACGCGGTTGTCAGACTGATCGACGGGGTGATTACACCGGAATCGCTGTCCGAGGAGAGCTTCACAGACGGCCTCCTCGAGTACCCCCAGTATACGCGCCCCGAGGTCTACAAGGGGATGCGTGTTCCGGAGGTCCTGCTCACCGGGCACCACGAGCGGATCCGGGAGTGGCGACAGCAGCAGCGCATCGAGAAGACGCGGGCCAACCGCGCGGATTTGCTCGATGCCGTACACGACGAAAACTCAGAGGAAGCAGAGGAATAAGGAGCCGGGAATGGATCTCATCAGCGCAATCGAAAGCGAACAGACAAAGCAGGACGCCGAGAACTTTCGGGTCGGCGATACGGTCAAGGTTCATTTTAACATCGTTGAAGGACGCACCGAGCGTATTCAGGTTTTCGAAGGCCTGGTGATCGCCAAGAACAACGGCGGCGTGCGTCGTACCTTCACCGTTCGCAAGATGTCCTACGGGGTGGGCGTCGAGCGCGTGTTTCCGCTGCACTCGCCACGCATCCAGAAGATCGAGGTCAGCCGCCGCGGCCGCGTACGCAGGGGTAAGCTCTACTACATCCGCAATCGTGTGGGTAAGGCTGCAAAGGTGGCCGAGCTCATCCGCAAGAAACCCCAGGCCAAGCAGCGATAGCTCATGCAGGGCGCCGGTGGACCGGGTTCCATCGCTCGCCTCATTTTCGAGGCGGGCGCCCAGCGGCGCTCTTCCCTTCGCTCCGGACAGGTTGTCCGGGCAAATGTCATCAAGCAACTTGCTCCGTCGAAATGGATGCTCGGCATCGGTGGACGTGTCATAGCCGCGACCTCGCAGCGTAGCCTCTCTCCCGGCATGACCTTTCAGGCCCAGGTGCGCATTGAGGGCGGCACCGTGCTCCTCCAGCCCTACGAGCAGATCGGGGCGCAGGAGGGTGCGCTGCGATTTCTCGGCGCGGAGGGCCTGCCACGTGACGAGCTCTCGGTGACCATTCTACGCGCTCTGCTTCGAAGCGGTATGCCCCTCGACCCGGGGCACATCCGGAACGTGTACGCCTTCTTCAAAAACCGCGAATCGGTCTCGCCACGCATGGTGCGCGCGTACCTCCTGATGCAGCAGAAGGGCCTCTCGCCCTCGGAGGAGGGCCTCGACCGCTTCATCGACGCTCTCGACGGCTACGGTGGACGCCGGGATGGCGCCGGGGACGGCGGTGCGCACGGGGGCGCCCACGACGACGCCGAGCGCCGGCGCGGGCAGCGGGAGAGGGGCCGTGCCCGGGAGACGAAGGGCGAGGATGCCGTACGGGAGGTCATGGGGCGTCGCGAAGAGGAGGCCGATGACCTCATTC
>JAWLDL010000053.1:0-10123 GCA_041686675.1 Spirochaetia bacterium
TCGGCGCTCCGCAACTCGTTGTGGCAGCGCCGAACCAGACCATATCGATGACGTTTTCCAGTGATTGGAGATTCAGCATGCCGAGGGAGAGTACGTTCAGGAGTGTAAAGAATCTCAGCAGCTCCCAGGCGCCGCCGCCGAAGAACAGGATCATGTGGCGTGTCACGTTACAGGCGAGTGTACGGTTGCACCCCCATGCCGTCAATAGAGATCCCCCCGCGATGAAACTTGACCGATTTGCGAACAGACTGGTAAAGTCTATGTATAGCCCTCTGCACAACTAATGCAAGGAAAGGAGTATGAGCATGCGAAAACTAAGCATTGCACTGGTAATTCTCGTTCTGACAGCGGGTATGGCGTTTGCCGCAGGTCCGTGGCAGGACGGCACCTACACCGCCGAGGCCGATGAGTTCGATCACGGGTGGAAGCCCTTCGTGCAGATCACCGTAATCGGTGGTTACATCGCCGACGCGCATTTCGACAACTATCCCGAGGAAGGGGACAAGACTAAGTACGTCGCGTCCGTCCACGGTGAGTACGGTATGGTGGAGAACAGCAACGCACAGTGGCCCTGGTATGAGCAGGCAGACCGCGCAGCAGCCTATCTGGTGGAAACCCAGAATCCTGCTCGTGCAGCCAGCCAGGCAAATGCCGACGGCGTCTCCGGGGTATCCGTCACGGTCAATTATTTCTATAACCTCGCTGAGGAAGCGCTGAGCGGCGCCCGTCGCTAACACGACAGGTGCACAGAGTTAGACAGCCAGTGAGGGCCCGGCGATGAAGTCGGGCCCTTTGCATATCCGGTACGGAACCGAGCTTCTTCGGTTTGAGCTGACGCGGAGGTTGCGGGCACGAAAATGACCACACGTGGTGCTGAGTATCTGCTGCCTCTGTTCGACCGTGTGGCCGACACGATTCTCGGGTCCGCGCCTGCCGATCAGCTCGTGGTCGCCCGATACACGGCTGCCGCTGCCCGGGCCCCGGCTGCGGCATCTTCCCCTGCCGCTGTCGGCGCCCCGGCGGCCGCAGGAGCGCCGGGAGCGGCAGCGCCGGTCTCACGGCACACGTGGTCCTTCCTGGAAAACCTCTTTGCGAACGCCCCGGAAGGCGTCATTTTCGCCGACAAAGATCACCGCGTACTGCGGGTGAACGCCGAGTTTGTGCGGATGTTCGGCTACACCTCCGAGGAAGCGGCGGGACGGACCATTGATGATCTCGTCGCTCCTGAGGATCGGTTTGAGGAGGCCGAGTCGCTCTCCCGGAGTGTCGAAAGCGGCGGCTTCGTGCGGCACGAGACACGACGCCGGGACAAATACGGACGGGAGCTCGATGTCTCACTTCTCGGCGGTCCGATTCTCGAGGACGGGGAGATCGTCGGAATCTTCGCGATTTACCGGGACATCAGTGAGCGCAAGCGCGTCGAGGCGGCCGTAGAAGCTTCGCTTCGCGAGAAGGAGGTTCTGCTGCAGGAGATTCACCACCGGGTGAAGAACAACATGCAGATCATCTCCAGCATCCTGAGTCTCGAAATCGGTAACCTCTCCGACCCCGAGGTGAAACTCGCGCTGCAGGTCAGCCAGAATCGCATCCGTTCGATGGCCCTGGTGCACGAGAAGCTCTATCAGTCCGACGATCTTGCCGGAGTGAATATCGCCGACTACATCTCGGATCTCTGTTCGGGCCTCGAGTCGCTGAGCTCCGACGGTTCCGATCTGACCCTGGAGCTCGATACCGATGAGCTGCAGGCCGGTGTGGACTTCGCCATTCCCTTCGGCCTCATCGTGAACGAGCTCGTTACCAACGCGATCAAGCATGCGCGTCCGCAGAGCGGACCTCCGGTGGTGAAGGTCCGCATGCGCGTCACCGGTGACGGCACCGAGCTTGTGGTCTCCGACAACGGACCCGGTCTGCCTCCGCAGTTCGATCCGGCGGCGGGAGCGTCCCTCGGGCTGAAGCTCGTGCAGACTCTCACGGCCCAGCTCGGCGGACGACTCGACTTCGAGTCCGCGGACGGTGCCGTCATGCGGGTGAGCCTCGCCCCACCGCGAGGCAAGTGAGGACGGGCCGGGAAGTGGTCCGTTTCGGGCAGCGGGTGTAGAATAAGGGGCAGATGGTTATCACCGGCTCGTACGTGGTCGTGCTCGTTCTCGGCGTGTCGATTCTCCTCCAGCTGGCCGCAGCTGTTGTCGCCGTCCTCAATATTCGACGGACGCACGTGTACCTGCCGTGGGTATTCGTGGCCGTCGCCATCGTGCTCATGGCCGTTCGGCGCATTACGAGCTTCGTGCATATTCTCGCGGGCTGGAATGATCTTCCGGCGCAGCTCAACATCGTTCCGGAGCTCATTGCCCTTCTGATCTCGATCCTCATGTTCACGGGACTCCTGCAGCTCGGACCGGTGTTCCGACTGACCCGACACCTTGCGGAGGAAAAGGATTTTCTCCTGCACGAGAGCCTGCACAGTACGAAGAACAACCTGCAGTCCCTGCTGAGCCTGTTCAGTGTACAGGAGGGATTTCTTGACGGTGCCAAAGAGCGGCTGGTCCTTGCCGACATGCAGCGTCGGGTCCGTGTATTCGTGCTCTTGCAGGAGGAACTGTTTCGCTCTCACGCCGAGCTCGGCTTTCGGGATTTCGTGCAGCGGGTCGTAGACTCTATTGCAGAGAGCTTCGAACAACCCGGACAGCAGGTGGAGCTCGAGACCGACCTCGAGAATCTCGAGGTCTCCGACCGTGAGCTTCTCTACTGCGGTCTTGTTGTCAACGAAGCCCTCACCAACGCGTTCAAGCACGCAGTACCGGCGGTCTCCGAGCCCCGCATCGAGGTAACAAGCGCGAGAGACAACCGGGGCCGGTATCTGCGGGTTCGCGATAACGGGCCGGGGCTGCCCGCGCCGGCGGAGTCCGGCCGCCGTCACTCCTTCGGCATGACCTTTCTCGAGAGCCTCTCCGACCACAACGGGTGGGACGTTGCCATCGACGGGGGCAGTGGAACCGAGATCGTCTTTCGTTTCTGACCGGCGTGACGTGCGCCGCGGGGCGCGGGCGCGGGCTTGAAAATATCAATTAAATCTATTATCTTTCGCTGATCTGTTATGAGTGAGTCCATAGAAGGCCGAAAAGTCTTTTTCCTTTACCCTCCAAGTGTCGTGCAGGATGAGCTGATCTGGGAGGTGGTGCGTCACGAGTACGAGGTGTACCTGCTCAAGGATCATCGTCGTGCGCGCGCTCTCCTTGCCCGCTATCCCGACTCCATCCTCTTCGTGAACATCGATGCCGAGCTCAAGGAACCGGAGTGGGAAGACTACATCCGGGGCGTCGTCGAATCCTCGCGCTATGCCGACGTGCGCGTGGGGATTCTCTCCTACAACAACGACGAAGCTCTGGCGCGAAAGTACCTCATGGACATCGGCGTCTCGGCGGGCTTCGTGAAGCTGTCCCTCGGGTTGCAGGAGAGCACGGAGATCATCCTGCGGGTCCTCGAGGCGAACGAGGCCCGCGGCAGGCGCAAGTATGTCCGCGCGAAAACGACCGATCCGGCGTCCCCGGCAACCTTCAACGTACGTATCGGCGGAGAGCTCAAGAGCGGCGTCATCCGGGATATCAGCTCGGTGGGCATGGCCTGCAGTTTCAATGAGCTCGTCAGCCTTCCCGAGCGGAGCTATCTGCGGGATATACAGCTGAAACTGCGCGGCGGGTTGACGACGATTTCGGGTGTCGTTACCGGTGCACGCTCGGATGCGGGGGCCGTGTACGTGGTCATGTTCGACCCGCGCGGCAGCGGTGACGCGCGCACGCGCATCCGCCGCTTCGTGCACCGCTATCTGCAGCAGCAGATCGAGCGCGAGATGTCTTCCATGCAGGTGGCCCGTTAGCGTCGCCCGTGTGCCGTGGTGAGCTCCCGACGCCCGGTCTCAGTCCCCGGCGGCGAGCCCCGCGACGGTGGTGCTCAGGGCCCCGATGGTGATGCGGCGGAAATCGTCCTCGCTGCGCTCCGCTGTCTCTTCGAGCGGCGGAGGGAACATACCCGTATTCCACAGGAGCACCGCGCCGTGAATCTGCGACCACACCGTGAGCGCTCCGTCGAGCGCGCATGCGGTGTCCTCGCCCGTCGGCATCACGTTCTCCATCGCATGCAGCAGTGTTCGAAACGCCGCTCCCGACTCGGAGAGAAACTCTTCGTCGGGATTGGCGTGGTCGAGGGCCGAGTGATCTTCGAACATCACGCGATAATGGCCCGGATAGGCCAGCGCGAAGTCGATGTAACGTTCTCCGAGCACGTGCAGGCGCTCCCGGGGATCGCCCACGTTTCGGGCCGGCTCGAAATGGGCGTTGAGCTTGCGAAATCCCTCGGTGGCGATCGCCATGAGGAGGGATCCCTTGTCGGGGAAATGGTAGGCGTAAGCCGCAGGCGAGACGCCTACCCGGCGGGCGAGGGCCCGCATCGTAACCGAGGCGATGCCCGACTCGAGGATCATCTCGGTGGCCGCCTCTATGAGTGCCTGTTTGAGGTTCCCGTGATGGTAGGAGTTTCTCCGAAGCTGCTGTTGTGACATTCCCGCACTCCGCGTAGTCTTGAGGGGTCGACGAGCCATATCTCCATTCCGGATTATAACCCCAACCCCGGCGGCTACGTAAGCGGAAAGCGGCGGGAGTTGCCGAAAAGCGAGCTTCGGAACGTGTGCTCCCGGGCTTACTGCCCCTGTCCGAGCGAGAAGCCGGGTTCGCCGTCAAAGGTGTAGAGCTGCTCGGTCTTTATGATGTGAAAGCCGTGGTCGTGAACCTTCTGGAGCAGGTTGATGATCTGCTGCTGGGTGACCTCGGGGCCGTCGACGAAGCCGCCGAAACGGCAGCGCCAGTGGTCGGTGCAGAAGGTCTCCGGGGCGCCCTTCGGCCAGACCTTGAGACCGCGGTTGGTGATCATGGTCAAGGGGAGCTCATCGAGGCCCGCTGCCGACAGTTTCTCGCCGAGGACGTTCGGGTCGCGGTTGTCCTCGGTCCAGTCGAGGAAGACGTCGACGCCGTGGAGCTCGCGTTTCGCCGGTGCACGCGCGGGGAGCGATGCTGCGTCGGGTATGCCGGCACGTCCTTCGTAGCTCACCGGCTCGAGAGTTTCGGGCCGCTTCCCGAGGCGTTCGATGATGGCGTCGGCGAACTCCTTCGTACCGACCTTCTGCTTGCTCACGCCCTCCCGGAAGATGTCGTAGGTGTGAATCCCCTCTTCGATGGTCCTGAGCCAGGCGTTGTGGACCCGCTCCGCGACGTCGGACTGCCCGATGTGTGCCATCATCATGATGCCGCCCTGGAGGAGGCCCGAGGGGTTTGCCAGGTTCTGTCCGGCGCGGCGTGGGGCGGAGCCGTGGATTGCCTCGAACATTGCCGCGTGCTCGCCGACGTTCGCGCTTCCGGCCATGCCCACCGAGCCGGCAATCTGCGCCGCCACGTCCGAGAGGACATCACCATAGAGGTTCGGAAGGACGAGCACATCAAAGTTCTCCGGCTTATCGGCCATCTTTGCCGCTCCGATGTCGACGATCCAGTGCTCGCTCTCGATGTCGGGATATTCCGCGGCCACCTCGTCGTAGACCTTGTGGAAGAGGCCGTCGGTGAGCTTCATGATGTTGTCTTTGGTGAAGCAGGTTACCTTCTTTCGGCCGTTCGCCCGCGCGTACTCGAAGGCGTAGCGGATGACGCGCTCACTGCCCGGGCGCGAAATAAGCTTGAGGCACTGGAAGACCTCGTCTGTCTGGCGGTGCTCGATACCGGCGTAGAGATCCTCCTCATTCTCGCGAATCACGACCAGATCCTGCTCGGGGTGCTTGGTCTCGACAAACGGTGCAAGCGCCCGCGCGGGGCGAACGTTGGCATAGAGACTGAGGGTCTTGCGGGTGGTGACATTGATGCTCTTGTAGCCGCCTCCCTGCGGCGTGGTCAGCGGTGCCTTGTAGAATACTTTGGTGCGGCGGATGGAATCCCAGAATGCAGGATCGATACCGGAGGTGTTTCCGGATAGATACACCTTCTCGCCGACAGTCACCTCCTCGATATCCAGCTCCGCGCCGGCCTCCTGCAGGATGCGAATGGATGCGCTCATGATCTCCGGCCCGATTCCGTCCCCGTAGGCCACCGTGATGGGGGTTGCGCTCATGTTCTGTCTCCTCACGTGTGTATTCTCCAGCCGCCGTACCGCGGTGGTCGCCCCAACATACAAAACCTGAGTAAAAATGTGAAGTAAGATTCAGGAATAATTCTTTAGGTGATGTGTGGGGCGCGACAACGTTCGCGTTTGACGCGGCCCGGTGCGATCAGTAGTCTTCGAGTAAGCCGACAATTTCAGGAGACATAACATGGACATCATCAGATTCGGTCAGGAGGACATCGAGAACGCGCTGTCGAAAATGGACGACACGGAGCTCGATGGTCTCGCCTTCGGCGCGATTCAGCTGGACGAGAACGGTACGATACTTCAGTACAACGCCGCGGAGGCGGACATCACCGGGCGCGATCCCGAAGCGGTGAAGGGCAAGAACTTCTTCCGCGATGTCGCGCCGTGCACCAATACCGAAGAATTCTTCGGGAAGTTCAAGGAGGGTGTCGACTCCGGCAATCTCAACTCTCTGTTCGAGTACACCTTCGACTACCAGATGCAGCCGACGAAGGTGAAGGTGCACATGAAGAAGGCGCTGACCGGTGACAACAGCTACTGGGTATTCGTGAAGAGGATATAGGTGATCGATCTGAGTGCGGACGCGGTCACGCGGGTCGTTCTGGACCTCGTCGATGAGTCCATCCGCGAAGGACGGGGCCGCAGCCTCCGGAGCGAGCCGGGGTTCGATGCGTCGGAACCCGGCTCGTTTTCTCTCGGCGACGAGGGCGCCGGGCTCGACTCGCTGGAGATGCTCACCGCGGCCGGCCGCGTGAACGAGTTCTTTCATCTCCACGAAACGGGCGTGGAGGACATGCTCCTGCGGAAGCACGAGCTCCATGAGTGGGCGGAGATCGTGCGCACGGCTCTGGGTGAAGGAGTCTCCGGGGTGACCTTCTACAGCTCGGGAACGGCCGGCCGGCCGAAGCGAATTACCCATTCGTGGGCATCGCTCGAGCAGGAAATCGACTTTCTGTCGGATGTGTTCGCCGGGCGCCGGCGGGTGATATCCACCGTGCCTGCTCACCACATCTACGGATTTCTTTTCACGGTGGTGCTTCCAGAACACATGGGTGTGCCCGTGGCGAGCTTCTCCTGGGAGGAACTCGGTGCGCTGTCGGGGCGCGTCGGGCCCGGGGATCTCGTGGTCTCTCACCCTACGCTCTGGCGCTACCTCTCCCGGAGCGCGGGGCACTGGCCGGGCGGCGTGTGGGGGACCTCATCCACCGCACCCCTGCCCGCCGACATCCATCGGGCGCTGACCGCCGGAGGGCTCGAGCGAGTGTGGGAGATCTACGGCTCGACCGAGACCGCCGGCGTCGGACTTCGGTACCAGCCCGACGCGCCCTTCGAGCTGTTTCCTTACCTCTCGGTCGCAGACCCCGGGGCGGCCGCAGACCCCGGGGCGGCGATTCTCGATCGAGCGCTATCTGACGGCACGCATCGGACGGAGGAGCTTCGCGACCGCCTCGAATGGGTCGACGGGCGCCACTTCTTACCGCGCGGGCGGCTCGACCGGGTCGTACAGGTGGGCGGTGAGAACGTGAGCCTCGAGCACGTCGAAGACGTCCTCGGAAATATCCCGGGGGTTGAGCAGGCGATCGTGCGGACGACGGAGGTCGACGGGGAACCGAGGCTCAAGGCATTCCTGGTGACCGGGGCCGCCCCGGCGGCGGCTTCGGGTTCTCAGCCGCCGCCGGGGGCCCAGCCGCCATCGGCCGCCCAGCCGCCCTCCCGGGAGGCGGTGGAGGGATACGCGCGGGAGAACCTGCGCGCGGTGGAGCGTCCCGTCTCGGTGACCTTTGGTGAGGCGTTACCCCGCAATGCCATGGGAAAGATCACGGACTGGGAGAGTGCGTGAACCGGCTGTGCGCCCTCACCCGTCCTCGCCGAGGACCTCGCGCCAGCCGCGCGATTCGATCTCGGCGGCGGTCTCCTCGACCGCGGTGCGTTGTGCCTCGGTAAATGACTCGAGGCGCTCGGCAAGGCGCTCGTCGGCAAGAGCCAGTATCCGCAGGGCAAGAAGCCCGGCGTTGCGCGCATTGTTGACCGCTACCGTCGCGACCGGGACGCCCCGCGGCATCTGAACGATCGAGAGGAGGGAGTCCACGCCCGAGAGGGCACGGCTTTTGACGGGCACACCGATGACCGGGAGCGTGGTGAGCGATGCAACCATTCCCGGCAGGTGGGCGGCGCCGCCCGCTCCGGCAATGATGAGCCGCAGACCCCGTTCCCGCGCCGCCTGTGCGTAGTCCACCATCCGATGCGGCGTGCGGTGAGCACTGACCACGGTGAGCTCATAGTCGACGTCGAACTCCTCGCAGACCTCCGCCGCGGCTTTCATGACGGGCAGGTCCGAGTCACTTCCCATAATTATGCCAATCATCTCGCGCTCCTCTCGCTCATCATGTCGCCCGATCCCGTAATGCGGATTGCATCAGCCGCCGCGGCCGCCGCGGCACGAGCCTCCGCCCGGTCGTCCCGGCATACGGTGAGGTGACCCATCTTTCGGCCCGGACGTGAGACCCGCTTGCCGTAGAGGTGCAGGTGTGTCCCCTCGAGGGCAAGCGCCTCAGCCAGCCCGTGATATGTTGTCGGACCTTCGTTCCCGGCGGCGATGAGATTCCGCATGACGGCCGGCCCGCGCATCCGTGTGCTTCCAAGCGGCAGGCCGAGGATCGCCCGCAGATGCTGCTCGAACTGGTCGGTCTCGGCTGCCTCGATGGTAAGGTGGCCCGAGTTGTGGGGCCGCGGGGCGATCTCGTTGACGAGCAGCCGGCCGTCGGTGGTCAGAAAGAGCTCCACCGCATTCAAGCCGACGCCTTCGATCGCCGCCACGGCCTGCTCGGCCACGCGCCTTGCCTCGGCGGCCACGGGGGCGGAGATCGCTGCGGGGTAGAGCACAGCCTGCACCAGATTGAGCTCGGGGTGCATCTCCATCTCGAAGGGCGGGTATGTGGCGGTCTCGCCGGACGGGCTGCGCGAGACGAGCACGGAGAGCTCGGTCTCGATGTCGACGAGCTCCTCGAGATAGGAGGGGCCGGAGAGGGGCATCACGTCTGTCCCTTGGTCGAGAACGGCCACGCCGCGGCCGTCGTAGCCACCGAAGCGGAGCTTCTGCACAGCCGGCAGTCCGAACGCGGCGGCGGCCTCGGCATCCGCGGCGCCGGCGGCTGAGGCGCGGCCGGAGCCGGAGCCGCCGGTGTCGGGACGCGCCGCGAATCGGGGGCCTGGCACGCCGGCGTCACGCAGGGCCTGCCGCTGGGTGAGCTTGTCGTGTATCGTTTCGAGCACGAGGGCTCCGGGCCGCGTCGGCGTTCCGCCGCGGGCAATCTCCCGCAGCGCTGCGGTGCTTACGTGCTCGATCTCAACCGTCACGACATCGGCATCCGCCGCGGCCGCTACGACGGCGTCGAAATCGGTGAATGAAGCCTCTACCTGACGGCGCGCCGTGGCTGCGGCGGGACAATCGGGTGTCGGGTCGAGCACGGTGAGCTCGACGTCGAGGCGTGCCGCGGCCGCACCGAGCATTCGCCCGAGCTGGCCGCCGCCGAGGATGAGGAGCTGTGTGCGGTTCTGTGCCATGCGCACCGCGATCTTACGGCGGCTCTCTGCGGGCGGTCAAGCGACGGTGGCGGGGTTGCCGGGGTTGGCGGAGCTCGACGATTTTCGTAATCTTACCACCGTTACGACCGAGCGGCGCAGCCGCCGGCGGCCTGTCCGCCGGTAACCGCAGTCGGTCGTGCGGGAGGAATCATCATGACACGACGACTCGCCACACTTTCCATATTGCTGCTGTTCGCCTCGGCAGCGCTCGCCTTCGGCCGCGGCAGGCCGGAAACGGAGGGCGCGGGAGCCTGGAACCGCATCGAGGAGCGGGGGAGCATCATTGTAGCAACCTCGGGCACGCTCTTTCCGGCATCGTTCTACAGCGAGGATGATGAGCTCACCGGCTTCGACGTAGAGGTGATGCGCGCCG
>JAWLDL010000054.1:0-10120 GCA_041686675.1 Spirochaetia bacterium
CATTGAAGTTCATATAGTTTCCGTCCCGCATCTCCATGTGGATCCAGTCCGCCCCGCCCTCTTCGAGCTCGGCTACCGTATCCGCGAGATAGCCGTAGTCAGCCCAGAACAGGCCAGCGGCAATCTTTACATCCTGCTCAACGGCGCCGATCTTCTTTTTCTCCACGATGTCCTCCTTGGAAGATAAAAGTCCCTGTGCATGAAGATAATCTATCTTTCATTTGAAAGCAATGCAAGCACGGATAGAGGTCAGGGCCAACGCACATGCAAATACGAAGCGAGCGACGGGCGAGGACCGGAACGGGATTCTTATGCACGATGAGTGAAATCGTTGTCTTTTTCTAACAAGAATTGGTTTCTCAACGGTGGCAGCAGTATCACTACGATACTGGGAGGGACCAGCGATGGCGGAGAGCAGCAGCTCGCTGTTCGATCATTTCGCCGAAATCGCCGATCCACGCATCGAGCGCAACAGACAACACAGCCTTCTCGACATCATCGTGCTCAGCGTCTGCGCGGTGATTAGCGGTGCGGGGACCTTGGAAGATATCGAGGACTACGGACGGTAGACAGAGGAGTGGTTCACGCGCTTTCTCTCGCTTTCAAACGGCATCCCGTCTCACGAAACCATTCATCGGGTGTTCACTCGCTTCGATCCTGCCGAGTTGCAGCGCTGCTTTCTCTCCTGGGTTGAGGCGGTGCGTGGCGAGACCGACGGCGATGTAGTGGCCATCAACGGGAAGACGCTCCACTGAGTGTCGAGAACGGTCTGCATTGGACACTCGATATGACCTTCCACGAGGACGATTCACGGATGCGGCGCATCGCGCTGAGCCTGGTTAAGCGCGACACCGCCTCCAGACGTAGCCTGAAGGGTCGGCGCAGGATCTGCGACTACGACAACGAGTATCTCGAGCGACTGCTGCTCAACTCCGACTCAGTCCTCGCCCCTCGCCCGCGCTCCTGATTTATGTGCGCTGGCCCTGCTGAAGAACTGCACCCCCGTGACGATACGAACTGACAGCTTAAGGTTTCCGATGAAACCGGAGCGGTCGCCACATCGCTCCCCCCGGTATTTCCTTCATTGATGAAACGCTGCTATCCTTGAGATCGATGGAATCAGCCACGCCGGGCACTCCCGCCCAGCCCAATAAGAGTCTCCTCAACGGTATTGCCTGCTTTCAATTAGTTGCAGCAGAGAAGACGCCGCTGGGAAGTCGGGAAATCGCTCGACGTCTGGGGCTGGGACACACGCGTGTCAGTCGCCTGTTAGGGACGCTGGCTTCTCTCGGTCTGGTTGCCCGCACGAAAAACCGGAAGTACATTCCCGGTCCCGGCATCCATGTCCTGTCGGCGCAGAGTCTTCACGGGTCCGGGCTGCTGTCTGCAGCTATCCCAGTGCTGAGGCGGATTCATGCTCGACGAATGATCATTGCGCTTGGTGTGCTCTGGGGCAGTTCGGTGTGCTACCTTGTCCACGCGAAACCGGGCCAGGATCCCGATGACGGCATCGGGGCACACTCACCGTACGCCGCTGAAGACTCGGTGATCGGTCACGTACTCCTGTCCTATTCGTCACAGGGGGAGTTGCACGAGCGGTTTGCCGAGCGTTTCGGTCGCGAGTACGCCCGGGGAATCAGACAGCGCAGTGCGGTATGCATTCGCAGACCGGACGGCAGCATCTCGGCAGCCGCCGCAATCTTTTCTCAGCAGAACGCAGACGAACCAATCGCAGCCATAGCCCTCACAGGCCGGTGCTCGAAGCGTCTGGCAGACAGCATACTTCACATTCTGGTGGGTGCAGCGAGACGGATCGGAGCATCGCTGGACGACACCGTGTTATCCGCCCTCGACGATTCGTCACAGCTCCCAGCGCCAAGATCGAGACAGTTTGACGGCGAACGCTTTCGGTGCTAAAATAGCACCATGTTTCCCACTATAGACCATGAAGTTGACTTCTGTGTTGTCGGCGGAGGACTCGCAGGTCTCTGTGCAGCGGTCGCTGCCGCACGCCACGGCGCCCGCGTTGCGATCATGCAGGATCGCCCGGTGTTCGGAGGCAACGCCTCGAGCGAAATCCGCATGTGGGTCTGCGGTGCCGGCGGTGAGAACCGCAGGGAAACCGGCATAATCGAAGAGCTTCAACTGGAGAATCTCCACCGCAACCCCAACAAAGCATATTCACTCTGGGATTCGATCCTCTGGGGCGCAGTCGTAGAGGAGGAAAACATAACCTCCATAATGAACTGTTCCTGTCTGGACGCCGCCGTCGACGGGAATCGCATCCGTTCAGTGACAGGATGGCAACTGACCACGCAAACCTACCATACTGTGCACGCGGGTACGTTCGCTGACTGTTCAGGAGACTCCATACTGATACCGCTCACGGGCGCCGAGTACCGTGTGGGCAGAGAAGGACGGGAGGAATTCGGGGAGTCAATAGCGCCCTCGATCGCGGACCACAGGGTCATGGGAATGAGTTGCCTGCTGCAGGTCCGCGAGACAGACCGTCCTGTGCTCTTCGAGGCTCCCGATTGGGCGACGTATTACGCTTCTCGAGAGGACTTCCCCTACCGCGATATCGATCCACGAGAGACAAACTTCTGGTGGATAGAGCTCGGCGGCGAAGAAGACAATGTGGCGGATACCGAACGCATAAAGCAGCGACTTCTCGCCTCCGCGCTCGGCATCTGGGATTTCATTAAGAACCGCAGCGGCATCGATGGCGTTGACAGGCTCGATATCGACTTCATCGGCTTCCTCCCGGGGAAGCGGGAGAGCCGAAGATACGTCGGCGATCATATCATCACCCAGAACGACGTGAGCTCCCGCGGCCGTTTCGAGGATATTGTCGCCTACGGCGGATGGTCAATGGACGATCACCATCCTGCGGGACTCGAGCATCCGGGCGCTCCGACCATATTTCACGAGGCCCCGTCTCCGTGGGGCATCCCACTGCGGGCGCTATACTCGCGAAGCATTGCGAACCTCTACTGCGCCGGCCGGAATATCAGTGCGACGCATGTGGCTCTCGCTTCCAGCCGCGTCATGCGTACCTGTGCCATCATCGGGCAGGCCGTTGGAACGGCCGCCTCGATCGGGGCCGAGGAGAACCTGGACCCTCGAGGAGTGTACGAACACCGCCTCTCAGAACTGCAGCAGAGATTGATGGATGATGACTGCTGGTTGCCGGGGAAGTCGAGAGACCCCAGCGCTCTTACGAACCAAGCCTCCCTCGAGGCGGACCAGGGCGATCCGGAGGCGCTCAGAAACGGTATCGACCGACCGGCCGAGAAGTATCCCGAGGATGCCCTTCGGGCGATTATCCGACCGCCGGACGAAGGCGGTCCGGCCGCCACGACTCCCCCCGATATCGAGTGGGTCGACAACGCCTGGGTCACCCCGGTCGGCTCAAGCGTGGTGTTTCGATGGCCAGAGCCGCAAACCGTCGAGGGTCTGCGAATAGTCTTCGACTCGAATCTGAATCGGTACTACCGCGACATGAGAATGCTGTTCGGCTATTTCAAGGATTACGAGCCCAAAGGCCCGCCGGCGGAGATGATCCGAGCCTTCTCGATCGAATACCTCAACACTGAGGACGACTGGACTGAAGTCGTGCGGGTGACGAATAACGCCCAACGGCTCGTAAGAGCCCGTTTCGAACCCGTCGAGACGACTGCGATTCGCTTGAAGCTCATCGACAGCTGGGGCAACCGAAGTGTTCGCGTATTTGCCGCGGATGTGCTGGGTGCGACGCCTGTATAGTCCCCGGCACAGTCAGTAGACTCTGACCTCGTAGATTCGCGCCTCTCGAGAACCGTTCGTTTCGGTCACGACAATCCTCAGGCGGTCCGTTGTTACCGGTGCCTCAAGCGCGTGTACGCGATGCCGGTCGTAGTTTTCGGCCACCGAGACCAGGCTATGCCACTGTCCGTCAACTATCGCCTCAACGCTGTAGGATTTCACGCATTGAGGCACGGGAAAGGTGAAATGGAATTTCTCACGGGGCATCCCGTACATTCTGTCTTCATAATCCAGATCCGTGTCAAAAGTGAGCGCGATCCTCTCGATCTTTCGGGATTGGACCCACGCAAGGGTCAGCACCTGGGGTAGGCCGTCTGCCGGGTTACTGATCCACATGTTCGGCGCGTCAGAAGCCCGGGAAACCCCGTTGATTACATTCGCAGCGCTGTAGGGTAGCTGTGCGGGAGCCGTCCTTACATTCATGGTGATGTAGGGCTTCCTGACTGGCCTTGGGGGATACGCGGGCTGACCGTCCAGTACTTCCTGTAATCGGGTCTCGAGCTCGGCAGGCAACCGCCCGTGATGATTGACGAATATCCACCTATTGCGGTGGGGTGCTATTCTGGCCTTACCGTGGAACGACCTGGCCTCTATGGCACCGTCAAAGTGCACCCCCCATCTGCTGCCGAAAGCTTCCTCTTCGCTGAAACCCCAAGACAACCGGGGAGCGCGGGAGAGTCGTATCGAAAGCACCGTCCCCGGTTCTACGTCAGCATGCGCGGCCAAGCGGAACCAGCCGTGGGCACCGGGAGAAACCTCCAGCGTGCCCCTTGCCAATGGCGCTTCGTCGACAAAAAACCCCAGCTCGGAGTCGTTGCAGATGCTCCAGTCCAGCGCTACAAGGGCTTCGCTCTTCGAGACGAGATACACCTCCACGCTCTCAACGTATCCGGTGGACAGGGGCACCTGCTGAACGGTATCGAAAACCAGCGGATAGTAGCCGTCAACGGAGTCAGTCTCACCCGGCATCGAGCTCGTGGCCTCGACATCTGCAGAACGGGCGAGGTCATGCTGATCCTCATTTCGAATACCGATGATGTGCATATCGTTCCTGAGTAAAGTCTGCTGAAGCTCTGCGATATGCCTCTGCCCGAGCTCGCGCGGGGAGACGTCGCGCTGCGAGCACATGGCGGCGGCAGTTCCCACTACCTGGCCGAAGCTTCCCAGCGTGTACATAACGCGAATCGCACCGAGACCGGCGTGGGTCGAGCTCACGGACCGTCCCCCCAGGAAGAGATTCTCGACATCACGTGCATAGAACATGCGATACGGCACCGAGAACAGCTCGTTCACAAACGTCTGGTCACACGGCGGATCGCTACTGAGCACCCCGGCCGGCGGATGCAGGTCCAGAGGGAAGCCGCCATAGGCAACCCGGTCGGGAAAGAGACGGGGATAGAACACATCGTGTTCGGTGAAGAGGTAGTCCCCTTCCACGCGTCGCGACTCACGCTTCAGAGGCACGGCCGGCCACCAGACGAGATCATAGTTCCGCAGACGCTCTCGTGTCTCCGGGTTACAGTGGTTCTTCAGATGGTCCCAGACACCCAAGGCCTCTGCCAGCAGGTCCGAGTAGATCTCCTCGTTGTCATAGATAACATGCCGATCTCCGCCGAGCTCCAGCCACCAATATACGCGGAACGTGCTGTGATCAGACGAGAGTGAGTTGCCTGGTATGATGGAATCAAACCCGTGATGGTCACGGATGTCGGAGCAATGGATGTAGCGCTTCGCCATTCGGGGAGGTCGAAAATCCACCGGATACTCACGACGGTACGCCATCAGGTAGAGACTACAGCCCAGAGTTTGTTCGTCCGCAACATCCGGTGCGAGCGTCTCGTCAAACTCTCGTTTGCCCTCGCGACCCATGCGCACCGTCGCTCCTGCCTCCACCGCCAGTGCCGCATCGCCGGTGGCATCCATGAAGGTCGAAGCCGAGAGTTGGTAAAGCGTCTCGGAGGTGGATTGCAGGCACTCGACGGCTGTAATCCGGCCACCACTCATCGTGCATGCGGTTAGACGTGTGTTGAAGAGCACGGTGAGGTTTGGCTCGCTCTCGCACCATTCCCTCAGAGCTATATCCCAGAACTGACGGTTGTCGGCGTGAGGGGTGCGAGCGGCATACTCCATTCGCAACTCTTCGAGGATACCCGTTTCGCGAGCGCTACGATTGTGACCGAACGCGGTAGCGCCATGCGGTGGAACGCCGGCGAGGCTACTCGAGTTGCCACCAAGGACGGCTTGAGCCTCGATAAGAGCAACTCTGCTGCCTTCCCGCGCCGCTGCTATCGCAGCACAGACTCCGGCCAGCCCACCACCACATACCACGAACTCGTATTCCAATGACTGATGTCGCACGCGTGCCACACTCCTTGCAGGAGCCGGAACTGATCCGCAGGATACTCCCTATTGTCTTCTTCCGAGCTCGACGAGATATTCGGTGAACGAGCTCACGAGGGCTTCCCACATAATGCGGCCGGCTTCGACCGTCGCCTCAGCCGGATCTCCCATTGATCCGAGTGGGGTCTTCTCGTCATAGAACAACACTTCCTGACGCGAATCAGGCGCAACTGCCTTCTCCTCGCACTTCGCCAAATCCACGACCTCCGGTTTGAGGTACAGCATTTTCGCGGTTTCGAGCGCACCGCCGTGCACCATGCTACGATTCCGGGCTTCCTGAGAATGCTCTGCGAGTGCGTCCCGGGCGTGAATAAGCGGGTTTAGGTCAGGGTCGCAGTCTTCGGCAACTCTCAGGTGTAACTGGGGCTGCTCACGACGGTTCCGCGCATAGATGTCCACTGCGGCGGCCCGCACAGCATGGCGATTGCCCCCGTGAACATTGAGGATAACGATCTTTCTGAAGCCGTGATCGATCAACGACTGAACCACCTCGCTTGTCAGGGCTTTCAGGGTTTCGAAGGACAGGCTTATCGTGCCCGGAAAGCGCATGTGATGGACCGCATTTCCGAAATGAATGCCGGGGAGCACAAGCACCGGACAATCGAGCTGCTGTTGCGCCCGTTCGGCGGAGTCGTACGCCCAGCGCTGCGCCATGTGATCGTCGGTGCAGATCGCCATATGGCGACCGTGTTGCTCGGTGCTGCCGATGGGAAGAACTGCCACCGCATCCCGGGCAATCAGCTCCTTCATCTCCACCCATGAGTAATCCGAATAGTATAAGCTCTGCGTCTTCCCGGTATTGTTCCCGTGTGTCTTCATACTATCTCCCTGTCGTATGCCGGAACTCGGCGCCTTCTTTCATCATGCGCTCAAAATCCCACTGAGGCTGAAACCCCAGCAGCCGTTTTGCCTTCTGATTTGAAGTACGATAGCTCGGCGCGTCCACCGGAAGTCGGACATCCGCAGTGGGGATTCCGAGATACTCGCTCATGCGTGGGACGACCTCATCGAACGAAATCGGCTCATCCGAGCCGATGTTGAAAGTCTCGCCAACCGCCTCTTCCCGGTCGAGCGCTCTCACGACCCCCTGAACGATATCCGCGGTCTCAGTGATGTGCATCCGGAAAGGGGTTCCGTCCCGGCCCCGAGAGATAACCAGCTTCTCTTCGCCGTCGTCATAGCGCGTCAGGGCCTCCGCAACGTCGTGCTGGCCCCGTTCCTGCGCGGTTTGCAGCTTTCTCGAGAGAAAGAACCGCGGACCGGAAAACCAGCTTTCGGGATCAAAGAGCTCAGGTGCGTCCTGAGTGTGGGAGAATCTCAGAATCACTCCCTTAAGCTGGTAGCGGCGAATGAAAAACCGGACACTTTCCTCCGCAAGGTGTTTCGTGAAGCCGTAGAACGATGTCGGCGCGGTGGGATGGTCTTCATCTATCGGCAGCTTGACCGGATTGTTCTCCGGATACACTTCTCCCGAGCTCGCCAGCACGAATCGCCGCACGGGACGCCGACTCACGCTCTCGAGCAGGCGCTCGGTGCCGTTTACGTTTGCCTCGAACATCCTTTCGGCGTCTTCGTCCTTCCATGACATAAGAGCGGAAAGATGGACAACCGCATCCACGTTGTCCACTACGCGTTCAACGAAGTTCGGATCGGCAATCGAGCCGGAATGATGCGTCAAATGCGGGTGAGTCACGCCCGGGTCTTTGAGATCCACGCTGGTCACTTCGTGGTCGGCGGCAAGCAAGTCCCCGACCAGTCTTCGCCCGACACGCCCTGCGCTACCGGTTACCAGAATATTCATGTGAAAAGACACTCCTTTCGCTCGCGACGGTCCGGGTCAGTATTTCACCGACCCACTCGTGAGGCCACTTACCAGAAATGGCTCCAGCAGGAAGAACACAACAAACAGAGGCAGGATGAAAATGAGCCCGGCAGCCATGAGCCCGTTCCACGATACGAGGTATTCGCCTACGAAGGAAACTATGCCCACGGTAAAGAGGTACAAGTCCGGGCTCGTGATGAACGTGCTGGCAAACAGAAATTCATTCCAACTCAGGATCAACGCGTAGATGGTGACCGCGGCAAGGCCGGGTGTCGACAACGGAACGACAACGCGCCACATAGCCTCCCACGGCGAACAGCCGTCGGTCATAGCGGACTCCTCGATCTCGTAGGGGATGCTGTCGAAGAAGGCCTTCATCATCCACGTGCTGAACGGCACGATGATCGTTGCAGTCGCGAGAACCAGGGCCAGATGGGTGTCCAGCAATCCCACGGTATTGAACATGATGTAGAGCGGGATCACCAGCAGCGTGCCCGGCAGCATGCGACTCATAAGGAGAAAGAACCCCATGAAAGACTGCCCGAGGACGCGATAGCGTGAGAGACTGTAACCTGCCGCGGCCGAAACCGAGACGCTGGCTACAGTTGCACCGACGCTTACCGTCATGCTGTTGAGCAACCATCTGAGCAGCGGGCGTCGAAACCAGACGTCGGCGTATGCCTGAAGCGTGAACTCGCCGAAACGCGGCAGAAGCGGCGGGTTTCGACTGAGAATCATTCGTGTCGGGGTAACGGAAGTCTGAAACATCCAGTATACCGGAAACAGCATGATTATGATTACGAACACACCGGCGATGGAGAGAACCCATTTGTTCGTCCGACGCTCACGTTTGATCGAGCGCATAACTCGCTATACTCCTCAAAAGAAACCTTTTTTCATCTTCGGATAGAGCGCCAGCACGACGACCGACACGAACACCAGTGCAATGATGCCCAACGCTCCCGCTCGTCCCATCCGAAAGTACTTGAACGCCTCGTTGTAGATGGCGATCGAAAGGGTTTCGGTAGCACGGTTCGGACCGCCACCGGTGGTCGAGTAGATGATATCGAACACCCGGAACGTCCACAAACCGTTGAGAATCAGTGCCAAGAGCGCGGTGTTCTTGATTGCCGCCCAGGTGACGTGGCGAAACTGCTGGAGTGCGGACGCACCGTCTACCGTCGCCGCATCGTATAGCATAGTCGGTACCGACTGAAGCGCCGCAAGGAGCGTGATGGTGAAGAAGGGATATCCCTTCCAGAAGGTCGGCATGATGACCGCAGCCATGGCCGTCCTGCTTTGTGTGAACCAGGACACATATTCTTCCAGAATACCGACGCGAACGAGCAGATGGTTCAACACACCATAGGAGCCGTTGAGCATCCACATGAAGGTGATGCTTGCGACAACTCCCGGCACCGCCCACGGAAGCAGTATGAGCATCCGCTGCCATCGCCGCGCGAAAAGATTCTTGTTCAGTAGAAGAGCCGTCAGGAGGCCGAATACGAACCCGATACCCGTAGAGCCCGCCAGGTAAACCATTGCCCGGCCCAGGCTCGCCCAGGTCGAAGGATCAGAGAGGACGGCAGAATAGTTTGCTAAGCCGAGACTGAATTCGTGGAACCGCCCGAAGCCGTGGCCCACCCCCTCCCGGAGGCTGAGGTGGGCCGTGACATACAGCGGGTAGACAATGAGAATCAGGCTCAGCAGAAAGGCCGGTGCTAACAGTGTGTAGGCCAGCCACTTGACCTGTGTCTGATGCCGCATTTCATTTCTCCCGCACGTACACTACGGTTCGATTTCCTGATACAAGCGCTCTTCGAGCGCTTCGAGCACCGTCAGGGTATCCGCACTGGGATCCTGAATGAGCTGCAACATCGCCTCGGCTACCATGTCTGAGAAGCGCGAGTAGTTCACGTTCACGTTGTTCGACTGTGGCCACGTGTTCACCGCCTGCGCTGCAGATTCGTTGATCAGGGCCAGCTGGGGATCTTCCGCCAAATCCTCTTCAGACAACACTCCCTCACGGGCGGCGGGTGACCGGGTCAGCATCGTATACTGCTTCTGCGCCTCGGGGGTAGTGAGCTCTCGGAT
>JAWLDL010000055.1:0-9980 GCA_041686675.1 Spirochaetia bacterium
CGAGGACTGCGGGGACTTCTCCCGAAAGCAGATCGACGAGCTCGAGTCCGCAGCGACGACCTACGGCGCCAAAGGTCTTGCATGGACCCGGGTTACCGAGGGCGACGGCGCGCTCACATTCGACGGGGGTATCGGCAAGTTCTTCGCAGACGACGCGCCCGGCATTGCCGCGGAGTTCGGGGCAAAACCGGGTGATCTCCTGCTCTTCGTCGCCGACGGCTGGAAGACCGCCTGTACTGCGCTCGGCGCCGTCCGGACCCGGCTCGGACAGATCCGCGGGCTCGCCGACTCCGGGGAGTTCTCGTTTGCCTGGATCGTCGACTTCCCGCTCTTCGAATGGAACGATGAGGAGGGGAAATGGGACCCCGCCCACCACATGTTCACCATGCCCCAGGAGCAGTTTCTCGAGTCCATGGAAGACGACCCCGGCGCGGTCCTCGGGGATCTCTATGACCTCGTCTGTAACGGCCTCGAGCTTGCATCGGGCTCGATCAGAATCCACGATCCCGCGCTGCAGGAACGCATCTTCTCGATCGTAGGGTTCTCACGCGAGGAGGCACAGCGGCGCTTCGGCTTTCTCCTCGAGGCCTTCGAGTACGGGCCACCCCCGCACGGGGGTATCGCACCCGGTCTCGACCGCCTGGTCATGCTCATGGCCGGTGAGAACACCATCCGCGAGGTCATCGCCTTCCCCAAGAACTCGGTGGGGATCTCACCGATGGACGATTCTCCCTCCGAGGTCGATCCCAAACAGCTCGACGAGCTCGGCCTCCAGATCAAGCCCGAAGTTACCGCCGAGCTCGACTCCAACAAGTGAGGAACTCCATGTTTTCCGTACAGACATTCAACAAGATCGCTCCCAGGGGCCTCGCCGTATTCGACGACGGTTATCACGTCGGGGACGACGCAGGCGACCCGGACGCGATCCTGCTTCGAAGCCACAAGCTCCACGACATGGAGTTCAATCCCAACCTCAAGGCGATCGCGCGAGCCGGCGCCGGGGTCAACAACGTTCCCGTGGAAGAGTGCACCAATCGGGGTATCGTGGTCTTCAATACACCCGGAGCAAACGCAAACAGCGTGAAGGAGCTCGTGCTCAGCGGACTCTTCCTCTCCTCGCGGCGCATCCATCAGGGCCTGTCATGGGTCGACAGTCTCGACCCCGAGACGGACGACGTGGCGAAGGTCGTCGAGAAGAAGAAGAGCGAATTCGCAGGTCCCGAGCTCTACGGTAAGACTCTCGGTGTTATCGGCCTCGGCGCGATCGGGGTGATCGTTTCGAATGCCGCGGCGGCTCTCGGCATGAACGTCGTCGGCTTCGACCCGTTCATTTCAGTGGAATCGGCATGGGGGCTGTCCCGCGCCGTCCATCGCGCCCGCAGCCTCGAGGCCCTGCTTGCCGAATCCGATTACGTGACCATCCACGTGCCGTTGAACGATAACACGAAGAGCTTTCTCGACCGGGACAAAATCTTCGGCATGAAGAAGGGAGCGCGGCTGCTTAACTTCGCCCGCGGCGGTCTCGTTGACAATACGGCGCTCGTTGAGGCAATCGAGAAGGGCATCGTGTCCTACTACGTTACCGATTTTCCCGAAGCCGGCATTATCGGGAACGACCGTGTCCTCGCCATTCCACACCTCGGCGCGTCTACGCCCGAGGCGGAGGAAAACTGCGCGGTCATGGCCGCCCAGCAGCTGCGGGGGTTTCTCGAGTACGGAAACGTGGTCAACTCTGTCAACTTCCCCGAGTGTCAGATGCCGGCTCGAAACTACGATCGACTGCTCATCGCCAACCGCAACATCCCGAACATGGTCGGCCAGGTCACGAAGATCCTCGCCGACGCGAGTATCAACATCCTCGACCTCGTGAATCACCACAAGGACGACATCGCGTATAACATTATCGACATTGACGGCGACATCAGCGAGAAGTCTGTGGAGGCCATCCGGAACATCGAGGGCATCATTATGGTGCGCCACCTGCAGCTCGCTTCGCGTTGACGCCGGCAGCTGGAAGCATGCATTTTCGAGTCGTGCAAAGGACAAATATGAGACGCTATTTCGCGATCGCTATGACGTTGTTCGCCGGTGTGGCCCTGCTTGCGGGCTGTGCCGGGGAATATCCGGACCTCGAGGACGGTCTCTATGCAGAGCTCGAGACCACCAGAGGCACGATTCTGATCGAGCTTGCCTACGAAAAGGCGCCGCTGACGGTGACCAACTTCGTGGGCCTCGCCGAGGGAACGATTGATTCCAGCGCGCCCGACGGAGAGCCCTTCTACGACGGGCTTTCGTTCCACCGCGTGGTCGAGGACTTCGTCGTGCAGACCGGCGACCCGAATGGCGATGGCTCCGGCGGGCCCGGCTACCGTTTTCCAAACGAGATCGACCAGTCCCTGACCCACGACTCAGCCGGTGTCGTGTCGATGGCAAACAGCGGCCCCGACACCAACGGGAGCCAGTTCTTCATTACGAAGAGCGCGGCACCATGGCTCGACGGGCAGTACTCGGTCTTTGGCGAGGTCGTCGAGGGACAGGACGTCGTCGATTCCATCGAACAGGGCGACACCCTCGAAACGGTGAAGATCATCCGCAAGGGTGAGGCTGCCGGCGACTTCGAGACCGATCAGGCCGCATTCGACGACCGCCTCGCCGAGCTTCGCGAGGAACGCCGTGAGGATCAGCGCCGCACGGTTGACCAGCAGCTTTCCTACGTCGACAAGAACTGGCCGGACGCCGAAGACGCGGGGGAAGGCATGCGCTACGTCATCGAGGAGGAGGGCTCGGGCCCCTCGCCTGAGGCGGGCGACACGGTCGCGGTGCACTACACCGGTTTTCTTCTCAACGGCATGCCCTTCGAGTCCACCCGGGAGCGGGAGGAGCCCGTTGAGTTCACCCTCGGCGAAGAGAGCATCATCGAGGGATGGGAGCGAACGCTCCTCGATATGCGTGTGGGAGAAAAGCGCAGGGCCATCATTCCCCCGAACCTCGCCTATGGCTCCCGGGGTGCCCGAGACATCATACCGCCGAACTCCTTCATCGTGCTGGACGTTGAGCTCGTCGAGATCGTCGAGTAGGTAGAATGGCCGCCCATGGCGCGAAGCAAAACCGTCTATCGATGCACCTCCTGTGATCACCAGGAGCCCAAGTGGCTCGGCCGCTGTCCTCAGTGCGGCGAGTGGAACACGCTCGTGGAGGAGTCCAGGGCGCCCGGCGGCCGCGGCTCCCAGGGCTCGGCCGGCGGCGGTGCGGCAGGCGGGCGGGACCGGGACCGGCGCGCCCGCGTCGAGTCGGTCGCCACGGCCTCGACCGATGAGGCCTCGCGGATCGAGACGGGCATCGGGGAGCTCGACCGCGTCCTCGGCGGCGGGGTGGTGTCGGGGGCGTCGGTGCTTCTCGGCGGCGAGCCCGGCATCGGGAAGTCTACCCTCATGCTGCAGACCGCTGCCGCCCTCGCCTCCCGTCGCGTGCTCTACGTCTCCGGCGAGGAATCCGCGCGACAGATCCGCCTGCGCGCGGAGCGCCTCGGCGCAACTGCGGACATCGACCTCCTCTGCGACGGCGATACCGCATCCATCACCCGGGCCCTCGATGAGCGCTCACCGGAGCTTATCGTCATCGACTCCGTGCAGTCGCTGCACTCCGCGGAAGCCGGCCCCTATCCGGGCACGGTGAATCAGATAAAGTACTCGACCTACGAGATTCTCGACTGGGTTCGCGCCCACGACGCTGCGGTGTTCTTCGTTGCCCACGTCACGAAAGAGGGCTCCATCGCCGGCCCGAAGGTCATCGAGCACATGGTCGACTCCGTTCTCTACTTCGAACACGCCGAGGAACATCTGCGGGTTCTGCGCGCCAGCAAAAACCGCTTCGGCTCGACGGATGAGATCGGTCTCTTTGCCATGGAGGGACAGGGCCTGCGCGAGGTCACCGATCCCGCCTCGGTCTTTCTCGTGCAGCGGGAGGGCTCGCTTCCCGCGGGTGTCGTGGTCGCCCCCGTCTACGAGGGGAGCCGAATCCTGCTCGTGGAGATACAGGCACTGACCGTTCCCGCCAAGGGCGGAGTTTCCCGGACCTTTTCCGACCGCATCGACTCACGCCGCATCTCGCGTGTCGCCGCCGTCCTCGAGAAGCATCTCGGCGTCAGTTTCTCCGACCAGGACATCTACGTGAACGTCGCCGGTGGGATCAGGATCGGTGAGGTGGGCGTGGAGCTTCCCCTCGCCCTCGCGCTGTACTCCGCGCGGACCGGGATGTCGGTGCCGACCGCAACCACCGTCACCGGCGAGATAAGCCTCGCCGGCGAGATCCGCCCCGTCGCGCAGCTGCGGCGCCGGCTCCGCACCGCCCGCGAAATGGGCTACGAGCGGCTCATCGGGCCGCGACGGGTGAGAGAGGGGGAGGCGCCCGAAGAGGGATGGGTTCGCGTGGACACGGTGAGTGACTGCATCAGGGCGGTGTTCGGGGCCGGCGAACGGGGGTAACGGCGGCGCCCGGGGTTCGCGGCTGGGCGCCGGGGTTCGCGCTGCGGCAACCCGGGGTTCGCGCTGCCGCGCCGGTCAGACGCTGCCGGGAAACAGGAACGGAAACGCGACGAAGGTCCCGATGGCGCTGCCGAGACTCGAGAAGAAAAACACCAGCAGCACGTGGGTCACGCGGTTTCGGAAAAAGCCCCGCACCGAGAGGATGTCCTGCTGCAGGTTCTCGAAATCGAGGACACGGGGCTTGCGTACCACCGCTTCGAGCAGGCCGGTGACGATGCCCACGCCGATCGTCGGATTCATCGAGGTAATGGGCGCGGCCACAAAGGATGCGATGATGGTCACGGGATGCGCGAGCGCAATGAGCGCACCGATCGCCGAGAGCGTGCCGTTTACCAGAACCCAGCGCATGAAGAGCTCCAGGCCACCCTGCCAGCCGGACTGCACGAAGCCCCACCCGATGAGCCCCAGCACGAGGGCAGGGATCACATAGGGCAGCGCCCGCGTTATCGCCTTTTTCGGCGGGATCACCTCGAGCTCATCGAGAGACACGGCCGCCTCCTCACCCCGCCCGAGGCGATTGAGATGCTCGACGATTCCGTTCACATGCCCCGCACCGACCACGGCCACGATATTCGTCTCGGGCTGCTCGAAGATGCGCGTTGCCAGATACTGATCGCGCTCGTCGATGAGCACGGTCTTGGCCGAGGGCAGGAAGTCCGCGAGCTCCTCCATCATCCCCTGCAGGGCACTCTTCTGCTTGAGCTCTTCGATCTCCTCCCGAGACAGTTCCTCGCGCGTGAAGAGAGAGCTCAGCATGGCGGCCAGCATCTTGTTCTTGCCCCACAGGCCCGTTTTGGCCCAGGCACGCCGCAGAGTCACCTGGATGTCACGATCGCAGAGGGCAACCGGGACCTCGCGCTCCTCGGCGGCTCGCACCGCTTCGCGCATCTCCTGGCCGGGTTTTATGCCGAGCTCCTCGCCGATGCGCCGCTGGAAGGACTGAAGCACCAGGTTGCCGAGCAGGAGGAAGCCCTTGCGCTCCTTGATGACGCGGTAGATGTTGAGATTCGACCAGTCCTGCCCCTCGGTCATTGCCTTGAAGCGCGCCTGGTCGATCTCGACGCAGACCCGCTCGGGGGCAAGCTCGTCTATGGCCTCGGTGACATCCTTCACGCTCTCCTCGGAGACGTGGGCCGTGCCGATGAGTGTTATATGCTTTCCAGCGACCTCCACGGTCGTCCGGGCATCATGTGTCTGCACTGCTTCTTCCACTGTAGGTTTACCCCTTCCCCATTGCCCTCAGAAACCGCTTACGCAGCACCTCTTCGCCGGGGAAGAGATCTCGCGGTATGCTCCCGCCGCCCATGTGCACATGGCCGCCGCCGGAGCCGATGCCGTCGAGCGCCTTCTTTATGATGACATCCGTGGGACGTGAATTGTCCTCGCTTCGCACCGAGATGCGGTACTCCTCGCGCTCGGGCTCGAGCACGACGACGAAGTGAATCTCTCGAAGACCGAGAAAGAAATCGGCCACGAGGGCCATGACCTCGGGCGTGCACTCCTTCGTCACGGGCACGAAGCAGAAGTCGGTCGCAACTATACACGCATTGATGGCCTCGCGAAAGACCGAGAGGTCCGCGAGCGAGAGCGAGTTCTTCAGCAGCCTGCTCCCGGTCTGCCAGTCGCCGGTAAAGAAGAGCGAGGAGAATGCCTCGAGATCGATGGGCGCGACCCCGCGCGTCATGAAGGCGGTATCCATCATCAGGCCGATGAGAAGCCCCGTTGCGACGTTCGGCTCCATCTCCGTCGTCGAGATCTTATAGTACTCGTAGAGAATGGTCGAGCAGGCGCCTATGTGCGGGCGAATATCGAAGTACTTGCAGTTCGGCTCGGTCGGCGGAACGTGATGGTCGACGACGCCGATGACTTCGCCCGGAACACCACGGATGTTCGTGTTCCCGACGAAGCCGTCGACGATGATGATCTGCGCATCGTTATCCAGCCCCGCCTCGCCGCAGGCGGTGATGGGAATCTCCAGGATTCGGATCATCTCGGCAAGCGACTCGCTCTGAATCTCGCCCCCGTAGCAGAGCTTTGACGAAATCCGATTTGCTGCGAGCAGCCGAGAGAGGGCGTAGGCCGTACCGACCGCATCGTGGTCGGGAAAGTCGTGCGCCTGAATGACGACGTCCCGCTCGAGGTCGATGTGCGAGATCAGCTCCTGAATGCCCTTCATTCGTTACTCATCACCTTCGAGCTTCCGCGTCGCAAGTCGCTTCTCTATGACGGCCGGACCTCCCTGGTCTTCTACCTCGACGTACATCGTCTGTGCCAGCCGCATGCGCCCTTCGAGCTCGTAGAGTGCCCCGAGGTGAAACAGCAGCTGCGCTTTGACGACGGCGTCGTCACTGCGCTCGATTTTGCGCAACAGGGAGCTATCGCCCTGCGGGGTCAGATAGTAGCGTGCCATGTCATAGTACAGCGTGTCACGGGGTATATCCGCCAACACGGACTCGATGTAGGTGCGGGCCGCGTCGTCTCGCCCGGCCTCCCGATGCGATAACGCGGTCAGCAGCGGGTAGTTGTACGCCTGCGGCTCGCGCTCGAAGGCTTTACGGAACATCTCCGCGGCGGTGTCCCAGTCCTCCTGCATGAACGCATACATGCCGTAGGGTGCATATCCGGGATGATAGTCGGGTCGGAGCTCCAGCGCCCGCCCGTAGTCCTCGTAGGCCGCCTCCCGGTCTCCGAGGCTGTCGTGCACGCGAGCGCGCTCCACATAGGCCATGAACATCCCGGGCATCATATCTATTGTCTTCGTGAAGTCTTCCTTCGCGCCCTCCAACCTTCCGAGCTCCACGCGCACACGACCCCGGTCGAAGTAATTCCAGGGGTACTCGGGCTCGAGCTCGATGGCCCGTTCCAGGTCTTCCTCCGCGCCTTCGAGCTCATACTCCGCGATTCGCGCCCGGCTCCGGTCGACATATGCGAAGGGGTACCCCGGCTCCTGCTCGATGGCTCGTGTCAGGGTTTCCTCCGCCTCTGCAGGCTGGTCGGTACGCAGGTATACGTTCCCGAGCCCGATCAAGGCGACGAAATTCTCCTGGTCGGCGGCAAGACCGCGCTCGAAGGCCTCCTGCGCCCGGCTGTAACTCTCCTGCTCGAGGTAGAGCTCGCCGAGGGCGGCGTGCGACGGCGCATGCTCCTCGTGCTGCGACACGACCTGCTGCAGAAGAGACTCCTTGCGCTCGGCCTCGCCCCGCGCGCCTGCGATCAGCGCCTTCTGGTATAGGGCGTCGGCATGGTCGGGGTGCTCGGCGAGGATCTCGTCGAGCACGCGCTCGGCATCCTCGAGCCTGCCGGCGGAAATCATGAGGTTTGCCAGGAGCAGCATCGTTTCGGGGCGATCCGGATCGCGCAGTCGCGCCTCCTCGTAGGCGGCGATCGCCGTCTGGGGATCCCCGGCGGCAACCGCGAGACTGATGCTGTCGTACGCCTCGAGCCCGGGCTCGGCCTCCTCCTCAGGCGGCGCTTCCTCGTCCGGCGCACGCTGCGGCCCGGTCGCACAGGAAGCCACGAGAACCATAAGAACTGTGATAGTGAGAATCCATCGGTGTAGTCGTTTCATTTGTACGTGTGCCCATAATAGCGATACGGTCTCGGCTTTGACAAGAACGGCGCGAATGTTGCAAGGACAGGTGCCTCCTGCTACAATCCGGCCATAATGAAAAGTCGGCTCCGGGGCGCGTTCGTTCTGATTCCCGTGGTGTACGCGGGAGTCATTCTTCTCCTGCTGTTTCTTCAGTTTTCAGACGGTCAACGCTTCTACGAGTCAACGGACGGGTTGACCCTCGAGGGCCGCATGACGGCGACTGTGGAGCGCGAAAGCAGCACGATCTCGTTCGTGCGTGTCTCCTACCGCGGTATGGCCTTCGAGTTCGACGACGAAGCGTCCGTGCGCCTTACCAACGGGAACAACGAATCACGCGTACTTGCCCCTCGCTCCTACTCCAGCACCGACACGGGTTTTCGCATCCGCTTCGAGGAAAACGCCACCCTCTCTTTCGACCTCTCGAGCTCAGACGGGGAGGAGCTCCGCGTGCGGCCCGAACTTGCGGAGGCGCTGCCGCCGGCGAGCTCCATCAGTTTCCCGGTGACTACCGTCGGAGGCGCCGCATTGCAGCAGACGACGCTGCCGGGCATATATCCGGTCCGCTTCGAGTCGAACACCTATCACCTCGCTCCCCCGCCGCAGTCGGAGCTCGACACCGAGAGGGGCCTGCTGCGCATTCCGGCCGATGCCGACACGCGGACCGTACGCTACCTGCAGGCGGACGACCAGCAGCAGGACGTATTTGCCACGTGGTTCTCCGACGACAGGCTGTGGATTCCTGCCGGTGAGTACGAAACCACCGTAGACGCGTTCATCGACGATGCCTACGTCGGGTGGAGCAACACGCGGCTGAACGACGGCAGCGGGACCTGGGACATGCGCTCGGGCTCACCGACATTCTCCGAGCTCATCCTCACCGCAACCCTCGCAGAGGCCTGGCAGCGTGATGAGTACACGCCGGTCTTCACCGATATGCGACGCGCGGCGGACCGGCACCCCGATCAGGTCTCGCTGCTCTCCGCGCCCTTTCTGGGGAACCTCGACGACATCCGCGAGCAGTATCTCGAGGCGGACGAGAGGCGAACCGCACGACTGCTCGAGCTCGCGAGAAACCGGGACCCGGAGTTGTTCCGCACTCCCGACCTCGCGAAGTTCGCCATAGACCGCGGCAGCGAGGAGCTCTACCAGGCCGTCCTTGCTGCGGCGGAAGACATCGACTTCCTGGAAACAAACATGGCTCAGGCGATCGGGATGCTTCGCAACTACTACCTCGCCGACTTTCCGACCGAGGAGAGCCGTGACGCGTTCAGCCGCTTCGCCTCTATCGTCGAGACACGTCTGTTGCCCAACCTCTATCGAGCCGAGGAGGAGGGATTTTTTCTGCGCAGCGGGCCCGGCCGCGTGGAGGTCTTTCAGTCGGTTGTTGCCGGGCGCATTCTGCAGGCGGCCGGCACCGAGCGGCAGGACCGACGCCTCGTTTCGGTCGGCCGACAGCTCGTGAGCTCGAGCCTCGCACTTGCCGACAACGACGGCTTCCTCCCGGCGGTGCTCTACGTCGGCGCCGATGGGCTCGAAGGCGTGGAAGGCGCCATTGGACCGGAGCGCGTCTACAGCCTGCTCAGCAGCAACCCCGCCTATCCGGCCCGGATTTCGCTGGCCGAAGAAATCGGCCCCGGCACCTGGATATGGGCCGTCGCCGACTTCGCCGAGATCGACATCGAAGCCGATCGATACCGCTTTGTCGTCGAGTATCCGCGGAACCGGACTCACTACATCATCATGCAGGGCTTCCCCCCGTTCTCCGACATGGAGCTCTTCGGCCAGCAGTGGCGTACCGATCCGTCATTCGAGTCCTACATCAAGGGCCGGCACTACGATCGCGA
>JAWLDL010000056.1:0-9880 GCA_041686675.1 Spirochaetia bacterium
GTAGCACGCGAAATGCTTTGCCGCCCGCCGCGATACTGCGTGTAATCGGTGGCGAAGAGCTCGACATCTCCCCGCTCCGAGAGCATATCCACGATCTGCTCGACGGGCACGATGCCGTCGCTCGAATAGCTCAACACCAGAAAGCGCGCATCCACGGCGTCGAGAACCTCTCGAAATGCCGATTCGGCCCGTCCCTTCGAGCAGAAATCCGAGCGGGTCCGGCGCCAGTCCTCGCGGATGCCTGCCTTATGAAGGAGCCTCCCGTCAGGGCCGCGCTCGTCGGGAACCGGTGGTTTGTCCCACCGTGCGATGGTATTGAGCATGAAGTAGTTACTTCCGTACTGGTGGGAGTTATAGGGGGGGTCGAGATACACGAGGTCGGCCGGATTCCGCGAGAGAAACTCCGCGGCGTCGGCCTCCTCCGCCCGGGATGGCGCCCCGTCGATGAGCTCCGGCGCCTCGATGCACATCGGCGACATGATGCGCCCGAGCGCGTCCCGACCGTGCCCACCGAAGCCCTTGTGATAGGCTTTGAAGACCCCTGAGGTGTTGGCGTGGGTGGACGCCTCGTAGAGGAGCGCGGCGAGGAGCAGGAGGCGTTCGCGGCGCCCCGCATGCCCAGCCGGGTAGCGCTCCTCGATCGCATCGCGAACCGCATCGATGTAGCGGGCGTTCTCGGCGGTGTAGAAGAGCCGCTCGGTGCGAACGTCGGGGGCGTGCGTGTTCCGCGGGGCGTAGTTGCGGGCGATGTAGCCCCGCGCGGCGTCCGCGCGGCCGGCGGCGGCCTCTCCGATGCGATGGAAGTGATCGAAGGCGGCCTCCACGCCGCCGAGCTCGGGAAACAGAGTCGGCCTGCCGGAGGCGTCTACCTCGAGGGCCGCCGCGTTGAGGACCCACGCGTAGTGCTCGCGGTCGGCCGCCGTCACCTCGAAGCCCATGTATTTTCCGAGCCGCGCCACCGAGCCGGATCCCGCAAAGGGATCAGCGAAGCGACGCACCTCGGCCCGCCCGGAGAGCTCGGCAAAGACGGGCTCGAGAAAGGACAGCAGGGCACGCTTGTTTCCGATGTAGGCGATGAGCTGTCGGGTGAGGTAGGGGTGTCGGGACTCCATGTTCACTTGCGGAAGGCCGGTCGCGTTGTTAGTATGCTGCCATGCCTTCGAAGCGGCTGTCAATCCTGCTCGGTGAAACGGAGACCACGGAGATCCGCGGCTCCGGCGATCCGCTCATCACCTCGATCCGCTACGACTCGAGAGCGGTGACCGATGGCAGTCTCTTCGTGGCCGTCACCGGCTTCCACGTCGACGGGCATGACTACATCGGCGACGCAATCGCTCGCGGCGCGGCCGCGGTCGTGGTCGAGAGGCCCGAGACGGCCGGTGCGGTCCCGCCCGATGTTCCTCTCGTCGTCGTTCCGCGCTCGCGACCTGCTCTCTCCTCCATTGCCGCCGTCTTCTACGATCATCCCTCCCGGGACCTCCTTGTCATCGGGGTCACCGGGACGGACGGAAAGAGCAGCACGGTCGCCTTCATTGAGCAGATCCTCACCGCCGCGGGCTTCCGCACCGGGCTCATATCCACGGTCACCGTGAAGACCGCAGACACCCTCGAGAAGAACCCGAACCGCCAGTCCACTCCCGAGGCGGTGGAGCTCCAGGGCTATCTCGCCGACATGCGCATCTCCGGCAAGGAGATCGCCGTAGTGGAGGCGACCTCTCACGGGTTGTCCGCGCGGACTTCACGCCTCGCCGACGTGGATTTCGATCTCGCGGTATTCACCAATCTCTCCCACGAGCACCTGGAGTTCCACGGAAGCTTCGAGCAGTACCGGGACGACAAGGCAAATCTCTTCAGAGCACTCGATCGGGCGCCGCGGGGCGATGAAAGCACCGAGGGACGGGCCGAAGGCGCGGCCGCCGGGGAGGCCGACGCGCCACGGTTCGCCGTCGTAAACGCAGGCGACGAGCATGGGGAATACATGGCCGGTGCCACCCGGCACCCGACGTTGCGCTACGGCATATCCGGTGAGCCCGCCGGCTCGGGACTCCGGGCCGCCCCCGCTGCCGTACTCGACCTGAGCGCCCGGGACGTGAGCCCGGGGATCAACGGCACGAGCTTCACGCTTGCCGACGGCGCGGGTAACAGCAGGGCCCTGAGGCTCCCGATGCCCGGCGTGTTCCAGGTCGAGAACGTGCTTGCCGCCCTCCTCGCGGCCGCCGGCGCCACCGGCCGATCTCCCCTCGAGCTTGCCGATGCGGTGGAAACGCTGGTACCGGTCGAAGGGCGACTCGTGCCGGTGGGGCGTGAGACGCCGTTCGCGGTGGTAGTCGACTACGCGCACACTCCCAACTCCTACGAGAAGCTCTTTCCGATCATTCGCGCCTCCACCCCCGGGCGTATCATCGCACTCTTCGGTTCGGCAGGCGAGCGCGACATAGAGAAGCGGGCGCTCCAGGGGGCCGTCGCAGCCCGCCACTGCGAGCTCATCGTTCTCTGCGACGAGGACCCCCGCGGCGAAGAGCCGGCGGCAATTCTCCGTGCCATCGAGGAAGGTATCAACGCGGCCGACCCCGACAGGCGCAGGGGAGAAGGTTACCTCGTCATAGAGGACCGACGTACGGCAATTCGCGCAGCGGTCGACAGGGCGGAGCCCGGAGATACCATCGTGCTCCTCGGCAAGGGCCACGAGCGAAGCATCATCTACGCCGAGGGTCCTCGCCCCTGGAACGAGGCGGAGGTCGCGCTCGAAGTACTGATAGAAGCCGGATATGAACAGCCACGTCAGGAGGCAACTACATGACACGCGTGGGGATTCTCTACGGCGGACGTTCCGGTGAGCACGAGGTGTCGCTTCACTCGGCGGCATCGGTCGTGCATCGCCTCGACACCGATCGCTTCCGGGCCGTGCCCATCGGCATAACCCGCGACGGAGAGTGGTTTTCCCAGGATTCCGCCCGGGTCGCCCGCGAGGCGGCGGAAGACGGGGTGCTTACCATCACGGCGGCCGAGGCGGATCGCGTGTCGGTAGTCCCGGCAACGGGGCTCGTCGTCGCGGGCGAGAACCTCGGGGTGGACGTGGTCTTTCCGGTGCTTCACGGATCCTTCGGCGAGGACGGAACCGTGCAGGGCCTTCTCGAGATTGCCGGTATCCCCTACGTGGGGGCGGCCGTGCTCGGCAGCGCCATCGGGATGGACAAGGAGCTTGCCAAGCACCTGTGGCAACAGGCGGGGCTTCCCACGGTTCCCTTCCAGACGCTACGCCGGGAGCATCTCCTCGACGAGTCGGACACAATCGACCAGCATCGCCTCGAGAAGGCGGCGAGCCGCATCGCCCGCATCCTCGAGCTCCCCTGGTTCGTAAAGCCGGCACGTGCCGGATCCTCGGTAGGCGTAACCAGGATCCAGTCGCAGGAGGAGTTCCCCGACGCCGCGCGGGCGGCGCTGGAGTTCGACACCAAGCTTCTCGTGGAACCGCAGGTCATAGGCCGGGAGATCGAGTGCTCGGTCATGGGGACGGAGGAAATCCGCACCTTCCCGCCGGGCGAGATCAAGCCCAGAAACGGCTTCTACAGCTATGAGGCGAAATACGTCGATCCGGATGGAGCCGCTCTTTTCGTCCCCGCAGCCCTCGACGACAAAACTGCCGCCGACATCCGGAGCGTAGCGGCCGCCGCCTACCGGGCCGTCGATTGCGAGGGCTTCGCGCGCATCGACTTCTTCCTTGAGGGCGAGAGCAGCGAGCTCTACCTCAACGAGATAAATACCATTCCCGGGTTCACCAGCATCAGCATGTTTCCGAAGCTCTGCGAGGCGGGGGGATTATCCTACGAGGACCTGCTGACCGAGCTCATATCACTCGCTCTGCGGCGCCACGCCCTCAGGTCGGCGCTGAGTTACCAGTGGTCATAGGAGACCACGCGATCGAGCGGCAGCCGATCCGCGCGCGCCGGGGGTTCGGCGGGATGGCCGACGGCAAGCAGCATCACCACACGCATCTGATACGGCACGGTAAGAAGAGACTTCACGTCCCGTTCCTCGAAGGTCGTCACCACACAGGTTCCCAGGTCCTCATGAGCCGCCTGAAGCATCATGAATGAACACGCGATCCCCAGATCGACGGGATAGGAAAGCTGCCCATTGGGCATCTTGTATTCGACATTGGTGGTGCACAGCGCAATGATTACCGGTGCCTGCCCGACATACTCCTGGCCGAAGGCTGCCTCCTGCATCCGCCGGCGCATATCCGCTTTCTGAATCACGACGAACCGCCAGGCCTGACGATTCTTTGCAGACGGCGCCACCCGCCCCGCCTCGAGAATACGGGTGAGCTGCCCCTCGGACACGGCCTCGTCGGTAAAACTGCGCACGCTCGCGCGATTGTCGATTTCAGGCAGCAATGCCATCCCTCTCCTCCGTCGCCGTTCGGTTATTGACGAAGCTGATCCGCCGAATCTATGCTCGATACCGGATGAAAACGCCCTCCGCCATTGTTCTGCTTCTTATTGTAGCAATTCACTTCGCCTTTTCACAGTCCCGTGATGCATCCGAGGTCGGCCAGGCCCCTGCAGACCGGGTCATGGAGCATTATCGGGTAATGCGTGGCTTCCATCCGCGGCTCGAGGGCTCGGAGGGCGAGACACGCACCCTGTCCTATCTCGAGCAAGTCCTCGGCCGGTACGGCATCTCCCTGGCTACGCGCGATTTCTCCGCCCTCGAGGATGGCCACTCTTTCTCGCGCATCGCCACGGCGACGCTCCCCGGCGTCATGCCGGGACGGGTGCTGCTCATCGTACCGCTCAACCATGCAGCAGACATTTCACCCGACTCCGACGGCAGCGTCAGCCTCGCCGGCGCCATTGCGTTGATAGAGGCGGTGGCGGAGGACAGCAACCGCCCCAGCCTGTCCTTCATGTTTCTCGGCGCCGATGTCGGGGATCGGGACCTCGGCAGCCGTCTCCTGCTCTCGGACATGGAGGAGCAGGAGGAGCAAACGGCCGCAATATACCTCGGCGTCAAGGCGCCGGGACAGCGCCTCTCCGTGCAGCTCGGTGCGGCCGACATCCCGGCACCCCGATGGCTTGCCGAGCCGGCGGTCCGGGCGCTGGCGGCAAGCCGGTTGCCGCGACGACAGCATCTGAGCTCCCTGCAGGTCGCCCGCTCTCCCCTTGCATCGGAAACGATCCTCGGCAGGTATCTCGAACGCGGCGTGCCGGCCGTTCGAATCCACGATCCCTCGCCGGGCCCGGCGTTCGCCGACCCTGCAGAGCCGGAGCTCACCGCGGAGTGGGCCGCAGCCTACGTCGACTTTCTGGAGGAGGTGGTGCGGGGTGCGGCTCCGCCTCCTACTGCGAACTGGGACCGGCATTACATCTACGGCGTCGTGTCCGACTCGGTGTTCTTCGTGGGCGAGCGTAGCTACCTGATTCTGCTCCTCGCGGTGCTTGTCTCGCCCATCATCTACGGCATCGCCTTCCGGAGCCGGCTCGTGCGCTACGTGAGACTCGTCGCGCGGCACATGTGGGCGCTCGTTGTTCTCGCCGGCCTCATGTTTCTGTTCTTCTTCATCGCAACGGCGCTCATCCGCGGGATCATGGACTTCAGGGACTTTCCTACGCTCTGGCAGTACGCGCCGGGGCCGTACTTCCTGCTGAAACTGCTCATCTCCATCTTCCTGTTTGCGATCGTTTTTCAGTCGATCCGCGGCCTCCCCTTCCCCCGCAACGCGAGCTTCTACTCCGCCTCCGCCATCTTCCTTCTCTTCTTCGACGTCGTGCTGCTTTCGGTGTTCGACATCGCGTTCACCTTCTACTTCCTCTGGGGGTTCCTGTTCGCCTTCTTCTTCTCACTCCCGCGCTCGCCCTGGCTCAAGCTGCTCTTTCTGCTCGCGGCACCGGCGTGGTTGATCATCGGGGGCGCGGAGCTCTTTGCAGCCGGCGAACTCTCCGCAGCGGAGGGACTGCTGCTCTCTCCGGTATCGGGCAACCTCATCTTCGCATTCGTGCTCCTGCCCTTCCTGTTGATGCTCATTCGAATCGATCTGATGCTCCACCGACGTCTGAGACTGCCGCATGGATCGACGCTTCGCGCCATCATCCTCGGCTCCGCGGCGGCGACCGTTCTCTTCGCCTCCGCACTCGTTTTCCTCGACCCCTTCTCCGCCGAGCGACCGCAGCCGGTCGACGCCGTGGAGGTGGTTGATTTGACAGCGGGCGAGCACAGGCTCGAGCTCTCCAGCCCTGCCCCACTGGAGGGCCTCGTGGTGACTCGGGGTGGAGCCCGCTTCGAGATCGACACCGCAACGCGCCGACACTCGCTCCTGCTCGCCGGGATGCCCGAGCCGGTTTCCCTCACCACATCGGCTAACCAGTTCCTCTCGCGCAGCCGTCGCAGCATTCTCGTCGACTCGTCGCTCGAGCCCGGCGAGGTGCTCGTCGCGGTTACCAGTCCGCAGGAGATGCTCATCTTCGACTCCCAGTTTCCCACCGAGGACGTTGACTCGGGACGAATGGTGCGCTTCGCCATCGGCCCCTTTCCTCCGAATCCGCTGGAGATAAGTTTCACGGTGCCACGGGAGCTGCCGACCCGGATCGACCTCGAGCTCCTATCCCGCGAGACGGCCTTCCCCATTGAGAGCATCGAGCCGCGCTTCCGACTCCGCACCCGCACCCGGGTGCTGCACTCGCTGAGCCCATGACACGCGCGCCGGTCTTCTTTCACGTCGACCTCGATGCGTTTTACGCCTCGGTCGAGCAGCTCGATAACCCGGAGCTCCTCGGCAAGCCGGTCATTGTCGGCGCAAGCCCGGGGCACCGCGGCGTGGTTGCCGCCTGCTCCTACGAAGCGCGCGCCTACGGTGTCCACTCGGCCATGCCGATTTCAGAGGCAGCCCGGCGCTGCCCGCACGCAGCCTTTCGCCCGGTGCGGATGGCGCGTTATCAGGAGATGTCTCAGGAGGTGATGGCGGTCTTCGAGCGCTACTCGCCGGAGTTGCAGCAGATCTCGGTCGACGAGGCCTTTCTCAACATGTCCGGCACCGAGAGGCTGTTCGGACCGCCCGCCGAAACCGCGGCCCGCCTCAAGACCGAGGTGCGGAGCTCGCTCGGCCTCGTGATTTCGGTGGGGATCGGTCCGAGCCGCTACATCGCGAAACTCGCCTCCGCGTGGAGTAAACCGGACGGCCTGCACGAGGTACTCCCCGGTGAGGAGGCCGACTTCGTGGCCGGGCTCGCGCTGAAAGACCTCTGGGGCGTCGGCGGGAAAACGCTGCGTCGACTGAACGATTTCGGCATGCACACGGTTGCCGATCTGCGCGAGAAACGGCCGCAGGAGCTCTACCGGCTTTTCGGAAAGGCGGCGGGAGACTACCTGCACGCGGTGAGCCGGGGCGTCGATCCCGGTATATACTCCGGTGAGGCGCAGTCCCACTCGGTCTCGAACGAGACCACCTTCGGCCACGATGTGCGCGACAGGGAGGTCATCGAGAGCACGATTCTCGAGCTCTGCCACGGCGTGGTGTTTCGACTGCTCCGCCACGGCCTGGTCTCGCGGACGGTGACGCTGAAGCTTCGGTTTTCGGATTTCACGACCACCACGGTACGGCGCACACTCAGCGAGCCGGTGGCCTCCACGGAGTCGCTCTACCGATTGGTGCTTGCCATGCTCGACGAGAAGTGGGACGGTGCCCGCGAGATACGACTTCTCGGCGTCGGTGTGGCTCAGGTGGAAGCAAAGGACGAGGTGCTGCAGGGCGACCTCTTCGAGGGTCGAGACGATCGCCGCCGACGGGTGGAACAGGCCGCCCTCGACGTCAATTCCAGGTTCGGAAAGCTGGGTCTCACCCGGGCTCGACTGCTGAAGCCGAGGACCGACGACACTGAGCCTGACGACACTGAGCGCGGCGGCGAGTAGCCGCCCTCAGATGTCGTCGAGAAGCTCCCGGGCGCGTTCGAGCTGCCGGCCTTTTCGCGAGCCGGGCTCGGCCTGCTCGGCGAGCTCGTCTATGACATCCTCGAGGATCCGCCGGGCCTCTGCCTCGTCGTCGACGCTCGGAATATCCACCGTCCCCTCATAGTAGAAGCTCTGCTCGAGAATCCCGTCGGCCCGCTCGTGTTCGCTCCGCTTCGAAGCCTGTTCGCGTTGGCGCTTTCTCCGATTCCAGTCGCGATCGATGAGATGAGAGGCGAGCTCGAAGCGAATCGGATAGTACAACTCCTCCTCTCCCGCCCGCACATCGGCGAGATGGAGGTCCACCGCTTTCCTGCCCAGGGACACCGCGTAATCGGTATTCCCGAAGGAAATGAGGCCGCCGGGCACCCGGGCGTAGAGAAGGCTGAGGACATAGTAGGATTCCGCGTGGTCGGGGTCGCGCTGGATGGACTGCTCGAGAAGATCACGCATGGGACCCGCCTGCCTGAGGCTGCTGAGGATGCCACGGGTCTCGCCCCACCGACCGAGATTCGAGGCCTTCCAGTAGTAGCCGAGGTTGTTCGAGGGACCGGCCTCGATCGCCTGATCGCCGTACTCCATGCCCCGGTTGTAGACCTCCATCGCCGCATCGTCATCGCCCTCCTCGTCACGAAGCTCATCACCTATACCGAGCTGCACGCGGGACAGCCGCCAGTATACCTCGGCGCGTTCACTGTCCGACGCCGAAGTCGAGAGTGCGCGCTCGAGGACCTCGACGGTGCGCTCGTAGCGCTCTGCATCGTAGAGCTCATCCGCCTCCTCAATCAGCGACGAAACCTGGGCGAAGGCGCCCTGCGTCGAGATGACCAGAATCACTGCAAGTACACTTAAACGCTTCATACTACTCCTCCTCCGGCGGCATTATGTCCGACACCAGCGGCGAGACCCGTTCGGCGAGTGATTCGAGAAAGAGGGTATCGGCCTCGGTGAACGGCTCCTTTACGTGGGAATCGATATCTATCTCGCCGATCACCGTTCCGTCCCCGAAAACGGGAACAACGATTTCCGACTTCACGTGTATGCTGCAGGAGAGATAGTTGTCCGCCGCGCCGACATCCTGTACCACGAAGGTTTCCTCTCGCTCGGCGGCCTGGCCGCAGATGCCCCGCCCGAAGGGTATGCGTACGTGCTCGGTCGGCTCACCCGAAAACGGTCCGAGGGCAAGCTCCCGCCGGCCCGGCACGGTAATGTAGAAGCCGAACCAGTCGTAGTGCGGAACCCGATCGGCGAGCAGATTGCAGATCCGCTGAAGCCGGGTCCCCGAGGAAGCATCAGCTGAAAGCAGCTCATCGACCTCACGGTCGAGCTCCGGAGTGAAAACATCGCTCATAGACAACTCTCTTTCGACTGACGTCTCGCAATCTTGATGCGCAGGGTGCATTATAGATATTCTTCCGGAAAATGGCCATTATTGGTAAGGCAATCCACTCATGATCAGAATCAACGAACATTACGCAAAACTGCAGGCCGGCTACCTTTTCGTGGAAGTGGCGCGACGGATCCGTGAGTACGAAGAAGCTCATCCGGACGCCTCGATCATCAAACTCGGCATCGGGGACGTGACACGGCCCCTTCCCCCCGCAATCGTCTCCGCCTTCGAGGAGGCGGTCCGCGAGATGGGGGCCGTTGAAACCTTTCGGGGATACGGTCCCGAACAGGGCTACGAGTTCCTCCGTGAACCCATCGCCGAGCGGGACTACCGCGGCTACGGCATGGATATCTCCGCCGATGAGATCTTCATCTCCGACGGGGCGAAGAACGATGTCGGAAACGTGCAGGAGCTCTTCGCAGCCGACATTCAGGTGGCGGTTCAGGACCCGGTGTACCCCGTTTACGTGGATACCAATGTCATGGCCGGACGAACCGGCCCGGCACGGGACGGGCGATATGAGGGGCTGACCTACCTCTCCGCGGG
>JAWLDL010000057.1:0-9717 GCA_041686675.1 Spirochaetia bacterium
ATCATCTCCACGAAACCACCGTCGGCGACCCGGTCGAGGATCCGATCCTGCAGGGCGAGCTTCTCCGCCTGCAACTCGGCATTCCGCAGCTCGAGCTCGGCGACCCGCCGCCGCAGATCCTCCGGACCGCGCCCGGCTGCGGGCGCACCGTCGTCGGCGACCGAGTCGATGCGCTCGGCGAGTCGATCCTCCACCTCGGCGAGCTGCGCGGAGAGCTCCTCGATGCGGGAGGTGATACGCTTCGCCTCTTCGGCGAGCTCGGCGGCCCCTCCGTCCGTCGCGGAGCCGCGCGCCGCGTCGCCCGCTGGGGGGGAAGCGGCCTCGAGCTCGTCCACCCGTGTCAGCAGGCGGGAGACCTCGCCGCGCAGATACTCGTTTTCCGCCCGAAGCTCGGATACGACAGTTGAAAGGCGGTCGTTCTCGTCCCGCAGGCGGTCGTTCTCCCGCTCCAGGCGGTCGATTTCGGGGCCGAAACCGACACCGGCGGCTGCGAGCCCCTCGGCCCGCCGCGCATTGACGGCTTCCGGATCCCCCGCAGCAACCCCGTCGAGGGGACGTACCGTAAGATCCGGGCCGATCTGCAGACGTCCGCTGTAGACCCGGTCACCGACGACCACTCCGTCGATTTCCAGTGTGCGGTCGTCCACCCGGCGCACCGTGGCGAGGTCCAGAATCGTCCGCCGGGGAACCAGATTCTCCGCGTCGTCCACGATTCGGTCGACCTCCCACACCCCGCTGTCGGAAGGGGTGACAACCACCGAGAAGCGTTCCCCGTCGGCCTCCAGCCCCCGCACGTAGAAGGAACGCGGGCCGGCCACGCCGATGTGCACGTCGGAGAAGTCGACGTCGGAAAGCTGCTGTGCCGGAGCCGCAAGCACCGGCAGAAGCACCATAAGAAGAACGGGAATACTGCGTAGACGTATCACAATCCGATTGTCGGCATATTGGATTGACCGATGTAGTACCGGCGCGTTTTCATCTGCGACCGGATGCTGATATATTGAGAGCGGAGAGTGCATGCAACGAACCATCATGGCGCTGCTTCTCGCCGGCCTCACGCTTGCCGTGGGCGCACAAGAGGCTCAGAACGACGAATCGGAAGACGAGGTAGAGTTCGTAACGAGCTACCTCTCGACAGAGATACAGTTCAATCCGCAGAAGAGCTTCACGTCCACCGAGGCGCAGCTCTACACGGCCGTTTTCGAGGGACTGGTAAGCTACCATCCGTTGACCCTCGACCCCGTGCCGGGCGTCGCCGAGCGATGGGAGGTGAGCCCCGACGGACTCACCTATCGCTTCTATCTCCGTGGCGACGCGCGCTACACGAACGGCGACCGGGTTACCGCGGATCACTTTCGCGACACCTGGCTCGAGCTCCTGCGCCCGGCAAACGAGTCGGCCTACTCCTTCCTCTTTGACGTCATCGAGGGCGCGGAGGAGTTCCGCACGGGGCAGGAGCCCGATCCCGAGACCGTCGGTATCCACGTCGAAGGGCCCGGAGTTCTGCGCGTGGAGCTTGCCCATCCCGCAGGCCACTTCCTCGATATTCTCTGCCACCACAGTTTCGTGGCGCTGCATCCCGACATGCTCGAGAGCGGGAACCCCGACGAGCTTCCGGCCATCATTGGGAACGGCCCCTACAAAGTGGAGAGCCGCAGCAGCGAGGAAATGCTGTTCACCCGGAATGAGCGCTACTGGGACCGCAGGCGGGTTGAGATCCCTCGCCTCCGGTTCATCTTCAGTGATGAGTCGGCCGATCTCACGCAACGCTTCAATGACGAGGAGATAGACTGGGTCGCCGGCGGCATGCTGCTCGATCAGGTAAAATACGAGGACACCATCCAGGTGAACCCCCAGTTCGCCACGACCTACTTCTTCATGAACACCGAGCGACCGGGCCTCGGCGACGAGGAGATCCGCCGCGCGCTCGCGCTGCTGCTTCCCTGGGAGGAGATGAGGAGTCCGGATCTTCACTTCATACCCGCCGAAACGCTCGTCCCGTCGATACCCTACTATCCCGATGACGTCACAGGCATCACCGAACAGCGGGTGAACGAGGCGCTCGAGATTCTCGAGGACGCGGGCGTTCCCGGCGGGGAAGGACTCGGGCCGCTGGTCATACGGATGCCGCTCGGTGCGGAGAGTGATCCGATCACGACCCTTCTTCTCGAAGCCTGGCGGGAGCATCTCTCCGTGGATGTCGAGCTGGAGACCATCCCCTACGCCGCTTACTTTGACTCGCTCTCGGGCGACGACTACACGGTGGGGCAAATCAGCTGGATCGGCGATTTCGCGGATCCCCTGACCTTTCTCCAGATGTGGACGAGGGACAGCAACCTCAACGACTCGGGTTTCGCGAGCACCGAGTTCGACGAGCTCATCCGTGACTCAATGGGGCAGACCGACAACCGGCGCTACCGAACCCTCGCCGATGCCGAACAGATGCTTCTCGACTCCGCGGTGGTACTGCCGGTAAGCCACGCACCGGCGATCAACCTGATAGACCTCAACCGGGTCGAGGGATGGTTCCCGAACGCCCTCGACATCCACCCGTACAAGTACCTCGAGTTTGCGGGCCGTCGTCCCCTTCCCGGTACGGCGGAGCGCGGCGGGGACGAGCGTATCCCGGTGGGTCTCTCCTCATGGTTTGACTGAAGGCGTTCTCCTGGAATATATTAGCCGAAATGAAAAAGAGCACGAAAACGCCCCAGAACACAACGTTTCAAGAGACGCAACACGTAGTGTACCCGCTTCAGGGTGTCGGACGCATCGACTCCGTCGAGGAGCGGGACTTTCAGGGCAGCAAGCTCCTCTACTACGTTATCTACCTCGAAGTCACCGACATGACGGTGATGGTGCCGGTGGACAAGGCGGAGGAGCTCGGCATTCGTGCCATCGTCCAACCGAAAGAAGCCAACAAGGCGCTGAAGCTCATTTCCGAGGAGTACGAGCCGGTCACGGCCGACTGGAAAATGCGCTATCAGATGAACCTCGATCTTCTGAAGAAGGGCAGTGTGACCGACATCGCGACGGTCGTGCGCACCCTCTATCATCGAAGCAAGGTCAAGGAGCTTCCCATCCTCGAGCGAAAGCTCTTCGACAGCGCGCTCAGGCTCCTGGTGGACGAGGTATCTTTTTCGCTCGAGAAGCCCAAGTCGGAAGTGGAGCAGATCGTCTTCGGCAAGCTGGAGACGGAACATCCGCCCAAGCCGCCCGAGCCCGAGGAAGCAGGTGAGGCTGCTGCGGCCGGCGACGGCGAGCATCCTGTTGAGGAAGACGTCGAAGACACATGAGCTCCGGCCGGCATGAGCGCTGGCACGAGATAATTCCCCTCCTGCGGGAGCATCTCGAAGGCAGCCGCGAGCCGTCGGTTTCCACCGTCGCGGCCGACTCACGGGATCCCTTTCGAACACTCATCTCGACGGTTATTTCGCTGAGAACAAAGGACGAGGTCACCACCGGGGCAAGTGCCCGGCTCTTCTCCCGCGCGGCCACTCCCGGGGATCTCGCCGCGGTACCCGCCGAAGAGATCGCCCGTCTCATCTATCCCGCGGGATTTTATAACACCAAAGCACGGAGCATTCGCGAAATCGCTCATACCATCTCGCATCAGTTCGGCGGAAGCGTGCCGCGCACCCGCGAGGAGCTTCTGGCCCTGCCGGGAGTCGGACGCAAGACCGCGAACCTCGTGCTCGGGCTGGGCTTCGGCATACCGGCCATCTGCGTGGACACCCACGTGCACCGCATCCCGAACCGCCTGGGACTCGTCGAGACGAAGGCTCCCGAACAGACGGAGCAGGCTCTCGAGGAGAGCCTGCCGCATGAGTACTGGATAGAGATGAACGGACTATTGGTACGGTTCGGGCAGCAGGTCTGCACGCCGGTGTCACCGTGGTGCAGTCGCTGTCCTCTGTCTCAGCTCTGTCCCCGCGTGGGGGTAGCGCGCTCGCGCTGACCGCTGCTACTCGTCCTCTTCGGCAATGAGCAGAGTCTTGGGGTCGAGCTTGAGATGCAGGTCTTCCTGCGGGTAGTGCTCGTAGTCCTTGATGAGCTCGAGCTTCACGTAGTGCTCGGTAGGCGTGAGCGTTATCACCACATCGATTTGTGGCAGATACGCGCCGAGCACCGAAGGAACGCCCTGCTCATCGGTGGCCGTGTCCGGAAGCGTGGCACTGAACCAGACTGCGAGCCCGAGCTCGGCGGCGAAGGCTTTTATCTTTCCGAAGTCCTCCACCGTACCCGACGGGAAGTCATAGCCGTCAAAGATGATGATGTCGGCGGCAAAGTGGCCGTCGCTGATCATCGCCCGAACCGAGCGGAACACCTGTTCGGGGGACACACCTTCCTGCGAGAAATTCATTACGACTCGGTTCTTGATGAGCTCGTCGTGCACCGTCATCGCATTCTCGAGATCACGCTTTCGTGCAATCTCCTTGAAGATGTCCTCGTACCAGCTGATGATGTGGTCGGTGCGCGCGGCGAAGGACACGTGAATGACATGCTTGCCCTGAAACAGCTTATCCGTCGCAAGATGGACCAGGCAGGCCGTCTTCCCTACGCCCTTGCGCGAGGCGATGGCACCGAGACTGCCCGCGGGGAGGCTGCCGTGAATCGAACGTTCGAGAATCCGAAGGGGGCTTCGCTTAACCAGCTCTGCTTTCACCATGATTATTCTGCTCCTTACTTCTTCTGCGAGCTCTTCTTGCGCTGATACTCCTGGATCAGCTCCTCGGTCACGCTCTGGGGTACCTTACCATATTTCAGGAACTCCATGGTGAACTCGGCCTTTCCCTGCGTGAGCGAACGGATCACCGTAGAGTAACCGAACATCTCCGACAGCGGCACCTCTGCCTCTACCATCGACATCGCCCCGTTCTCCGACGAGGCAAGAATGATGCCTCGACGCTGGTTGAGGCTGCCGAACATGGCGCCCTGATACTCGGTCGGTCCTTCGACGGTGACCTTCATGATGGGCTCGAGGATGTGCGGCTTTGCCTTGCGGTAGGTCTGCCGGAATGCGCCGACACCGGCCGCCTGAAACGCCATTTCGGAAGAGTCGACCGGGTGAGTCGCGCCGTCGTTTATGACCACGCGCACTCCGATCACGGGGAACCCGATGAGCTCACCCTCTTCCATCGCAATCCTGAAGCCGTGGTCGACCGCCGGCACGTACTCCTGCGGGATAACACCGCCCTTGATGGAGTTGACGAACTCGTAGTTCTCCTCGGTGGGCTCGATGTAGCCCGCGACCCGGCCGAACTGTCCGGCACCACCGGTCTGCTTCTTGTGGGTGTAATCGAACTCGACCCGCTGCGAGATGGCCTCGCGGAAGGCAACCTGGGGAATACCGGTCTCGACGTCGGCTTTGTACTCGCGTCGCATGCGCTCGACGTAGACGTCGAGGTGCAGCTCGCCCATGCCCTGGATGATGGTCTGGTTCGACTCGTCGTCCACGTAGGTCCGGAAGGTCGGATCCTCCTTCGTGAAGCGATTGAGCGCCTTGCTCATGTTCTCCTCCGAGGATTTGTCCTTTGCCGACAGGGAGAGTGAAATGACCGGATTCGGCACGTACATCGATGTCATCGAGTAGTTGGTACCCGGTGCACAGAAGGTATCGCCGGAGGCACAGTCGATGCCGAACATGGCGACGATGTCACCGGGAGGCGCCTCGGTTATGTCGCTCATCGTGCTTGCGTGCATCCGGATGAGCCGTCCGATTCGAATCTTCTTCTTGTCACGGGTGTTGATGAGCTCGATGCCCTTCTTGAGTGATCCCTGGTAGACACGCAGGTAGGTAAGCTGTCCGTACTGGCTCTCTTCGAGCTTGAAGGCAAGGGCAACGGTGGGCTTCTCGGCATCCGGCTCGAGGGTGACCTCGGCTTCCTCCCGGTCGAGGTCGAGCGCGGTGTTGGTCACCTGCGTCGGATTGGGCAGGAAGTTCACGATGGCGTCGAGCAGGGTCTGCACACCCTTGTTCTTGTAGGCGGAGCCGACGTAGACGGGAAGCAGCTCGCGCTGAACCGTGCCGGCGCGCACCGCGTCGATGATCTGATCGATGCTGGGCTCACCTTCGAGATAAGCCTCGGCGAGCTCATCGGAGAACATACTGGCCGCGTCGAGCAGCATCTCGTGGCGCTTCTCCGCCTCTTCCTTGAGCTCGGCCGGAATCTCATCCTTGCGCACCTCCTCACCGAAGGTTCCTTCGAAGTAGTTTGCCTGCATGGAGATGAGATCGACGACGCCGACGAGTTTGTCCTCGAGCCCGATGGGGAGCTGCATGAGCACGGCGTTGTGACCGAGCTTCTCCTCGATCTGGTCGCGCACCTTGTAGGGGTCCGCACCGGTTCGGTCACACTTGTTGATGAACGCGAGGAAGGGCACCTGATAGCGACGGAGCTGACGATCAACGGTGAGGGTCTGCGACTGCACGCCGCCGACGGAATCGAGCACGAGGATCGCCCCGTCGAGGACCCGCAGCGCACGCTCGACCTCGATGGTGAAGTCGACGTGTCCCGGAGTGTCGATGATATTTATAGGATAGCCCTTCCACTCGACATTGGTGGCGGCCGAGGCAATGGTGATGCCGCGCTCGCGCTCGAGCTCCATGGAGTCCATGGTGGCACCGACACCGTCCTTGCCGCGCACCTCGTGGATGGCGTGGATCTTCTCAGAGTAGAACAGGATGCGCTCGGTCAGCGTTGTCTTGCCGGAATCAATGTGAGCGCTGATCCCGATGTTCCTCATGTGCTTAATACGTTCGTCCATACTCGGTTCCTTCTTACCGCGTTCTGATTATGACTGTAGTCAGATTTAACCAAACGAAGGTGGCCGCGCACCGTAAAGACGGCAGGCCACACCGGTCCTACGGCTTGTCGCGGGACGCGTTGGACGCTTAAAATACGAAGAATTGCCCCGAATTTCAACCGTCCTGCTGAGGATTTCGGTGCATCCGCAGGAAAACTCACGGAGATCTAACGCGAGATGGGACGCGTCGTGGTCGGCACAGCCGGATACTCCTACACCGACTGGATCGGCCCGTACTATCCGGAGGGCACCCCGTCTTCTGAGTTTCTCACCCGCTACGCACGCGACTTCCCGATGACCGAGCTCAATTTCAGCTACTACCGGATGCCCGAGCCGCAGATGCTCTCGCGGCTCGTGGAGAAGACCCCGGACGGCTTCCGCTTCGTGGTCAAGGCTCACCGAAGCCTTACCCACGAACGGGCGGCCAGCTGGCGCGAGGATGCGAGACGCTTCGCCGAGGCGAACCGTGCGCTGCAGGACGCCGGCAGACTCGCGGGCCTCCTCCTGCAGTTTCCCTACAGCTTCCACTACACCCGGGAAAACCGCCGATACCTCGCAGAGCTCTGTGAAGCCCTGTCCCCGGCCGTGGGTCCCGGCGGCGGCGGCACCGGCGGCGCCCCGTCGGCCGACGCGCGGCCGTCCCTCTTTCTCGAGTACCGCAACGCCGAGTGGCAGCGTGAGTCGGTCTACCAGGAGATGCGCGCACGAAATCTGGCGCTGGTGATGACCGACATGCCGCGGCTTCGCGGACTTCCCGCGCCGGCGACCGTCGTTACCGCGGATCGTGCCTACCTCCGCTTCCACGGCCGCAACGCCTCCATGTGGTGGGAGGGCGACAACCGCAGCCGCTACGATTATCTCTACTCGGCGGCGGAGCTCGAGGAATGGGTCGCGCCCATCCGAGCCGTCGCCGACCGGGTCTCGGAGCTCATCGTGACATTCAACAATCACGCCAACGCCCAGGCCGTCCACAACGCCCGCGCATTGATCGCGCTGCTGAACCGCGCGGAGTGACCCGGGTCGGGGGCTCGGGAGCGCGCCGGCACGACCAGGAACACACGGAAGCGTTGACCCTCAGCCCGCCCGCCCGTACCTTTGGGCGATGCACACCGAACAACCGAATCCCGTCGACGAAACCACGCCCGGCCTCGATCCGAGGGGGGTGGTCTTCGACTTCGACGGCACAGTCGCCGATACGCGCAGTAGCATCATCTCCACCTTCGAGGAAACCTTCCGCCGACTGGAGCTTCCCTACCCCGGAGAGGAGACCATCGCCGCGACGATCGGCATTCCCCTCCATATTTCATTCCAGGTGGCCGCCGATATGAACGAGGACGAAAGCAACACAGCAACGGAGGTCTACCGCGAGGTCTTCAGGGACCGCGAGCTGGTGGATGTCCGCCTCTTCGACGGAATGCGTGAGGTTCTCGACGAGCTCTCCCGGCGCGGAATGCCGCTTGGCATTGCCTCGAGCCGCAGCCGTCCGTCGCTGTCACGTCTGATCGACTACCTCGGATTGACCCACCACTTTGGCGTTGTTGCCGGCCGGGAGGATACGCCGCGGGAGAAACCGTACCCCGACCTCCTTCTCGGCGTGGCCCGTGCCCTGGAGATCGAGCCGCAGCATCTTCTCGTTGTCGGGGACACGACCTTTGATATCGAGATGGCGCACAACGCCGGAGCACTCAGCTGCGCCGTGCGGTACGGAAACCACTCCGCCGAATCGCTTGCCCGGGTGAGCCCGACGGTGACCATCGACGCTCCGGCGCAGTTATTGCAGCTCCTTGCGCCGGCAGGCGTCGAGCCCGCGGACGTCGAGAGCCGCCCGGCTGACGACGTTCGCTCCCGGCCCTGACCCGACGGCGATCCCCTCACGTCACACAAAAAAGCCCGGCCGGCCCGATCACTCTCACAGTGACCGGGCGGTCGGGCTTACTCTTTTTCCGTAACCTGAAATGCAGGCGCGGTGCGCTTACATCTCCGTGAAGTACGGGCGGTCGGGCATCAGCTCGTTGATCGCGTCGACATTGTTGTCCACGAACTGAGCCGCGCTCTCGGCCGGGTCCATGCCTTCCTGGTTGTTCACGAGCACCGGACCAAGATCGATCTGGGTCCAGTCAAACTGCTCGAAGAACACGTAAGCGGCGATGTTGTCCTCGGCGAGTCCCTCACGCACCATCGTGTTGATGGTTTCGGTCCGGCCGTAGACGTTCTCCGGATCCTCGAGGATCTTCAGATCCCAGCGGCCGAACTTCCAATGCGGGCGCCAGCCGGTAACGACGATGGGCTCTTCGTTGTCGATGGCCTGGCTGAGCGCGGCGGTCATGGTGGGACCGCTTCCCTCGACGAGGGTCAGCGCGCTGAGACCGTATACGTCGTTGTCGATGGCCGTCTCGGTCTGCTGCATCATACCGGCGCCGGGGTCGATGCCGATGATCTCGTTATCGTACTTGTCGGCGTTCTCGACGAGGTCGGAGATGCTTTCCTCTTCTACGTAGGCGGGAACGACGAGGCCGAGCTTCGCGCCGTAGTAGTTCGGGCCGAGATTCACGACCTCGTGAGAGAACTCGCCGTCAGGTCCGTAGAACATCTGGTGGGTCGCGGGGAGCCACGCTGCGAGCAGCGCGTCGGAGTCCCGGCTTGCAACCGACTGCCACATGGCAGCGTTCGCGACGCTGTTCAGCGTGACGTCGAAGCCCTGACGCTCGAGGATTTCCCCGGCGACATGGGTGATTGCCACGGCACGAGCCCACTCAACGTAGGCGATGCTCACAGGTTCCTTTTCAACCTGCATCTCGTCACCGTCTGCGGCTTGCTGTCCGCTCGGCTGGCAGCCGACGAGAACGACAGCAGATGCGATTACCAGTACGGCAAGAGCCGTCAGTACACGCTTCATCGAATGTTTCATAAAAA
>JAWLDL010000058.1:0-9576 GCA_041686675.1 Spirochaetia bacterium
TCCCCGTTCGCTCGCCTCGCCCAGGGGGCTCGGGCTCGGCTCACGAGGTCGCGCTCGGCGCGGTCTCCCGGCGCGGGGTGTCAGTCGCTGAGGCGGGCGGTGAACTGCTGGAGCTCCGCGCGCAGGTCGGGAAGGTAGAAGCCGCCGACGTGTTTGAACGCGGGGGTGCCGCGATAGTAGACGATGATGGTGGGGACTTCGTAGACGAGGAACTCACTTGCCGCAGTCGGATGGCGCTCCATGCTCACATGATAGCCGGGCACGCGCGGAAAACGTCGCAGCAGACGGCGCACTCGCGGATAGAGGTCGACCGATTCCGGGGAATCCTGCCGGGTGAAGAGGATGGCCAGGGCCTCGTGCGTGGAAATCGCCTGTTCGAGTTCTGATACCTGCTGGATCTCGGTCATGGGCTCAGTCTATGACCCTTGTACAATGCATACAACCCGGGGCGGGCTGGGGTGGTGGGCCGGGTAACCGGCGGTCCGGCCGGCCGGCGGCGGCCGCAACTTCTTACTGCCCGAAACGCATCGCGGCGCCGGGATTACGCTTGAGAAACTCGATCACATCATCGCGCGGCACGAACAGCAGATCGAGGGGGTCGTCGTGGTGATATGTGTATGCGGAGGGTTCGTTGCGTTGAATGGCCCGCATGCTGCCCGCAACATCGCCCCGGCGGAGGGTGGCGATGGCGTTTCCACCGCGCATGACGGTCACTGAGCCGGCGCTTATCAGGTAGATGCCGTCGGCGTGCTCGCCTTCGGTGATGAGATCACCTCTTCCATCGCGCCGCGTCTTCACGAGCACGGACTCCAGCCACATGCGCTGGTAATCGGTAAGCGAGGCAAGCTGGTTGCTCGAGACCAGGGTGTTCCAGGTTTCCTCACTGCGGTTGGTGATGAGGCGTCGCAGCACCCGCTCGAACTCGGTGCCGGCTATGAAGTTGATGAACTTGCTCTTGGGGATCGCGTAGAGCTCGACATCAGTTTCGGCAATGATGTCCGCGGTCCGGGCGGTACCGGCGAGCAGTGCCACCTCGCCGAAGTATTCGTAGGCACCGAGGTACTTGCCCCGCACGAGCTGTTCCATGTGAACGCGCGCCGTGCCGGTACGGATGATGAAGAACTCGTTCCCCCGTGTGCCCTTCTCGATGATCTTCTCTCCCTGCTCGTAGGTGCGGTGCTCAACGATGCTGAGGAACTCCTGCACCTTGTAGACCGGCAGCACATGGAAGAAGTCGAGATGCTTGAGCACATCGAGGATGTGGTACGCCGCCTCGTGAGGCGACTTCTCGGTCTCGAAGTAGAGGGTATTCTCGATGCCGAATGTGGCGAGCGTGAGTTGTGTTTCCGCCTGGGGAGGGAAGTCCTTCTGCGCGATGTGGTAGACAACGGTGCGCCGCTGCACGTCCTCGGGCAGCGAGTTGAGATATGCGATCGGGGTGTGCAGAGGCGCGATGCCGGCCTCGTGGTATATCACGTCACTGTCCCAGGGGAAGTTCGAAAGCTGCTCGAAACGGCGCTCGGACATGTAGCCGTTCTCGTACATGTCCCGCTGCACGTCGGGGTCGGCCTGATGATCGGAGGAGTAGACGAAGGTCTTGTCCTGAAAGGCGAGACGGAATCCCATGGTCGGAATCGAGTGCAGGGTGTAGAAGATGTGAAACTCTCCCCCGTGCAGGTAGAAGGATCGCCCGATGTACACCGGGTGATAGGTGAACAGCCTGCGCAGGTATTCCACCGACTCGCCGGAGAACGCGGCATACTTGGTGAGAAAACTCTGCATGATGGTCGGCGTCGTGTAGATGGTGACGCGCGACTCCTCGAGAATCTTCTGGAACGTGCCGGCGTCGTGGTCGGCGTGGCAGTGCGTGAGGATGATGCTGTCTATGAACTTCGGATTCACGTTCGACTGTTCGAGCCACTCCGTTGAGTTCACCGGCGGGTCGACCATGATACCGTTGCCGTGAAGCCAGATGATGAAGCCGGAGGTGTTGTCGTTCGGATCGAATCCGTGGCTCGGCCCGAGGCAGGTGACCGCGAACCGCGGCGGCACGAACGGCTCGGAGAGACGCTGTCCGATGTCGTAGGTCGGGCGGTACTGCACGGTGTCCGGAACCTCGGCGGCAAGCTCATCGTCGATATAGACCTCGAACACGCCGCGCTCGGTCTGCTGAATCGAGACCCGTCCGTAATGAAGCGTCCCCCCATCGTCGAAGCGCCGAATGGCAAGCAGATCCGAAAGCGTGAGTCCCCGACGGAAGTAGGCCACCTCGCCGGAGACATCCGGCACGAAGGCGTCATCGGCGGCCGGATATGCGTCGCTTTCGAGGTTCAGGCTTCGCGGGCCGAACACTGCCTGCCGCAGGGCGACCACGAGCCGGCGGGCCTGCTCGTCGGAGCACAGCACCGTTACTCGCTGCTTCTTCAGGAAGAAATTGAAGTAGATCGGGAACTCCATGTCGGCGACGTTTATGCCCTTCTGCCAGTGGAAGAGCACCCGTGGCAGGACGAAGATGCGGGGGACCGAGTCGTCATTCGGGATGGTATCCTTGATCGTCTCCGGCGGTGAGCCGAACTGGATGTTTCCCTCCGGCGTCTTCACGAGGTAACCGCCCCGAGGGAGGGCCGTCACGATACCTTGATGATCTACGGGTTCGGTCACGACTGATGCGCTCATGGATGCTCGTACCTGACAGTATAGTTCAGCGTATACGCCCGTGCAACAACGGACTTCGAGTAATCGAACTCCCGATGTTGCTGAAGCCGGGTGCTTTCCACTATGATCGGCGCGACCGCCGGCGGCGATTACCCCTGCGCATCGGCGAAGTATGTCTTCTCGGTCAGTACGGGACCCGGTCCGGCTTCGATTCCCAGTAGCGGAAGGGCTCGAGGCAGGCCTCGCGGTCGAGCTCTATGAGCCGGATCTCGCGCTCGTCGGCCGGACGGGCAAGATCATCATACATCGCCTTGTCGTCGAAGCCGATCCCGGCTGCGTCCTCCTTGGTGGCGCCTCGGTAGATCCGGGGAATCCGGGCCCAGTAGGCCGCTGCGTAGCACATGGGACAGGGTTCACAGGTGGTATAGAGCTCGCAGTCGGAAAGGTCGAAGCGGTCAAGCACGCGCGAGGCCTCGCGAATGGCATTCACCTCGGCGTGGGCGGTGGGATCCCTGCTGTCTACGACCGTGTTGTGGCCGCGGCCGACGATGCGGCCTTCGCGCACCACCACGGCGCCGAATGGGCCGCCACGGGCAGTGGCCACCGCGCGTTCTGCTTCCTCGATTGCTGCCTGCATGAACTCATTCATCGTCTCGTTCCGAGTGCGAGGATTGCACAGAAGCGGGGCGGTATCAAGCCGACGGTATCAAAAAAAAAGGTCGCACGACCTGTGGCCGGCGACCTTGTGTGCGACCGGCGCCCGAAGCGCGGCGGTTGCACGAAGCGGTACTATGGTTTCGCTCAGCTTACGGTGATCCGCTTCTGGCTCTCCCACAGTCCGTGGATGTTGCAGTAGCTCGTCGCGTACAGCATTCCCGAAGACTTCAGCATGACCGTGGCCTGCGTGGCGGGCTCGGTGTATGCGGGGCCTTCGTTCGGGCCCTTGACCGCTTCGCCGTGGGCCGTGAAGTCCGACTGCGAGAGCTGATACGAGAACTTATCGTCATCCGGCTTGAAGTGCAGGGCGATCCAGCGGATATGATGCTCGGTGGTGTTGGGGTGGGCGATTTCGGCGCCGACCTTCGCGCCGACGGTTACTTTTTCGCCTGCTGCTACCGAATCCGGTGCTTCGATAACCGGTACATGCTTTTCTTTCTTCCAGTCTGCTTCCTGGAACAGTTCGCCAAATTGAGCCATATTGGACTACTCCTTGAGTGAGATTTCGCACGCATCTGAGATGTAATGCTTACCTCTATTATAGCGGTTCACGACCAGCTGTCAATGATAGGTAGGCGAGTCGCCGTCTCGGCGCTACGATGTTCCCATGGACACAAAGAGCTTTCGTGCGCTGCGCGTGAGAGAAGAGGACGGCGAGTTCGTCCGCCGCGTCGAGAACTGCCGCGTCGATGAGCTTCCGGCCGGTGACGTCGTTGTGCGGGTGCATTACTCCTCGCTCAACTACAAGGATGCGCTCTCGGCCACCGGAAATCGCGGCGTGACGCGGAACTATCCGCATACACCGGGAATCGACGCGGCGGGCGTCGTGGAACAGGACGATAGCGGCACACTCGAGCCGGGGACGGAGGTGCTGGTCCACGCTCACGACCTCGGCGCCAACACCTGGGGCGGCTTCAGCGAGCGTATCCGGGTGCCGGCGGACTGGGTTATGCCGCTGCCGACAGGGCTGAGCATGCGCGGTGCCGCCGCCTACGGTACCGCCGGATTCACCGCGGCCCAATCGATCCTCGAGCTCGAGGAGAACGACGTCTCCCCCGAAGCGGGGCAGGTGCTCGTCACCGGTGCGAGCGGTGGGGTCGGGAGCATCGCCACCGCCATTCTCGCGAAGCTCGGATACTCGGTTACTGCGGTGAGCGGCAAGCAGAAAGCCGCCGACCGGCTGCGCGGATATGGAGCCGTCACCGTAATCTCGCGCGAGGAGGCGATGGATGACTCCTCGCGACCGCTCCTGAAGAGCCGGTGGGCGGGTGTCGTCGATACCGTAGGTGGCCCGATCCTGGCAACCGCCGTCCGCGCCACCGCCCACGGCGGAGTCGTCACCGCCTGCGGAAACGCGGCATCCGGCGACCTGCCCATCACCGTCTATCCCTTCATTCTCCGCGGGGTGCGCCTCGTGGGCATCGACTCCGCCTGGATTGTGGAGGACCGCCGGTACGCGATCTGGAAACGCCTTGCAGGACCCTGGTCGGTGCACGAGGCCCTCGAGTCGATGCTCAGCGAGACCGACCTTGCGGGGACGGAGGAATGGATTGCCCGGATCCTCGAAGGCGGCGTGCAGGGCAGGGTGCTCGTTCGCCTCGGCGGCAGCTGACAGCTCGGGGCCGCGCTCGGGGCCGCGCGCGAACCCCGGGGCCACGCTCGGGGCCGTGGCCGCGGCCGCGTTCCGGGCCCCCGCCCCCCCCCCCCCCCCCCCCCCCCCCCCGGCCCCCGGCCCCCGGCTCCCGCCCCCCGGCCCCGCCGCCGGCAAACCCTCAGGGCGCCCGGTCGAGCGGGATGACCACCGTGATCGTCGTTCCCGCTCCCGGCTTCGATTTCACGGCGAGCTCGCCGCCGAGCATGCGCGCGCGCTCGGCGATGCTGCGAAGGCCGAGGTGCGGTCGGTCGGTATCGATCCGGGAAGGGTGAAAACCGACGCCGTCGTCGGTGTAGCGCAGCATCATGTCAGGATAAGAGTAAACGACCCGAAGTCGTATGCGCGCAGCGCGTGCATGTCTGACGGTGTTGGTGATGCACTCCTGCACGATGCGATAGATGTGCAGTTTCTGCTCCTCCGAGACGAGCGCATTCGCCAGTCCATCGTACGAGGCTTCGGATTCTATCCCCTCCGCCTGTTCGGCCAGTAGCTGATCAAGCGCTCTGTCGAGAGAGAGACCCTGCAATCCCGTACCCCCGATATCCCTCGAGAGATTCCGTATCGTCGAAAGACTGCTGTCGATGGCGTGTCTCAGGCGGTCGAGACAGGGGTGGTTGCCGATGTCTTCGGCGTGCCGGGATGCGACGAGGGCGGCGGCCGCTACCGACTGTGCCGCGTCGTCGTGTAACTCGGCAGCGATGCGGCTTCGCTCATCCTCGCGAATGCGGATGTAGCGCTGAGCCAGCAACCTGCTCTCCGCGCCCTGCCGCTGTGACGACCACAGATCCCGTGCGAACGCGACCGAAATGCCGACGGCACCGAGGAGGACGGCGCCGTAGAGAAAGAGCAGGATCTGAAAGGCGCGCGTCTGGCCGGCGGTGAACGACTCTAACCATGCCTGCAGCGATTCGATGAGGCGGTCCATGGAACTCTGCCCGTACGGATCGGACGCCGCCGCGGCTACTCGCTCGGGAGTGAGTGCACGGATTTCGCTTTCCAGCCCTGACACGAGATCTGCCAACTCGGGAGTTGTCGTGGCGAGCGATGCGAGTCGGGACTCCTCGAGCACGGCCTCGGCCCAGATTCTGAAGGTGAGCACTGAGCTCCCGCGGCGGTTGCCCGGCTCGGTGACGAGCACTTCGACCTGCAGCCGGTTCCACCGTGCATCGATCCGCGCGAGTTCACGACCGGTCTTCACGGCGAGCTGATCGGCCCGCACGAGCTCGACGAACAGAAACAGGAACATTCCCAGTGCGACGAACACTCCGATCAGGGCAACTGCATGGCCACGCTCCCGGCCCAGTGTTCGTATACCCGCCCTCACCTGCCCGGATGCTCGACCTCGTTTCATGTTGCGCTCTCCGCCGGTACGGTATACGCTGAGTGCAAACGATGCAACGCACGGATTCATCGGTGATTATGCTGCGCGCCTGGGTGCTCGAACGTTCTCCGGCTGTCGTCGGGGTATCCGTTGTTGTGGCCATCCTTCTCAACGGACTCACGAGCTGGGTGAGCACCGCTCTGTCCGCTCCGCTATTCCTGGACAGCATCTTCACGCTCGTGGCTGCGGTCATCTTCGGACCGGTCGTGGGGGCTATCACGGGCATGGGCTCGAATCTCTTCCAGGAGCTCATCTTCGGTCTAACGGGAACGAACTGGCAGTTCGGCGTGGTCAACGCCGCGAGCGGCATCATCATGGGGGTGCTCGCCTCGCGGGGACTCTTTCGAAGCGGCGCACACATCGTGATAGCCACGCTCGTCCTCACGCTCTCCAACGCCTTTCTCGGCACGCTGGTGGCACTGTTCGTGTTCGGAGGGGCAACCGGGATCGAAGTGGACTACATATCCATGGGACTTCTGCTCACCGGAAAATCGATGTTCTGGGCGGCCTTTCTTGCCCGCGTACCGGTGAACCTCGTGGACAAGGCGATCTCCGTAATCGTGGCCTTCTACGCCTATCGTGCGGTTTTCGTTCACGCCGACGATTGACTACCCCGACCGCCGGCGGTACGCTTTGGACCGAAATGTCTGTCCAACATGCAGTTGTGATCGGTGCGGGCTTCGGCGGCTTGTCCGCGGCTGCCCATCTTGCAAAGGCGGGGTATCGGGTAACGGTCCTCGAGCGAAACGAGTGGGTCGGCGGTCGAGCCCAGGTGCTGGAGGCCGAGGGATTCCGCTTCGACATGGGGCCGAGCTGGTACTGGATGCCCGGCGAGCACGACAGGTGGTTCGCCGACCTCGGGTTCGACCGGCGGGACTTCTACGGTCTCACGCGCGTCGATCCGAGCTATCGCGTCTATTATGGCGAGACCGAGCCGCGCGAGCGTGAGAACGTCGTGGATGTACCGGCAGACCTCGACGCGGCAGCGAGCGTATTCGAGCGCTATGAGGCGGGGGCCGGCGAGAAGCTCAAACGCTACCTCGCCGACGCCGAGCACAAATACACGCTCGCGATGACACACTTCATCTACAAGAACTATCGCTCGCTCTTCGACTTTGTGAACGGGACGAGCATATCGAATGCCGGGGCCCTGGACATTCATCGCAGCTACGCCGGGCTGGTACACCGAAACTTCTCCCATCCCTACCTGCGAAAGATCCTCGAGTTCCCCGTCGTCTTCCTTGGAAGCTCCGCGAAGAGCACACCGGCGGTTTACACGCTGATGAACTACGTGGACTTCGTGCTGGGTACCTGGTACCCCGACGGGGGGTTCAGCGGTGTGGCGCAGGCGATGCGGTCGGTGTGCGAGCGTCTCGGCGTAGAGTTCCGCCTGGGGACGGAGGTCACCGCGCTGCGAAGCTCCGGCGGACGCGTGACGCGCATAGAGTGCCGAAATGACTGTGACACCGATGAGATTGCCGCGGATGTCGTGGTCGCCAACGCCGATTACCCGCACGTGGAGCTCGAGCTTCTCGATGATCGCGATCGGTCCTTCACTGCGAAACGGTGGAACCGGAAGGCCCTCTCACCCGCGGTGCTCAACTTCTACGTCGGCTTCGACAAGCGCATTCCCGAGCTCACGCACCACACGTTCTTCTTTGATGCCGATTGGGACACGCATTTCGACGCGGTGTACAAGCACCCGCGCTGGATCGAGGACCCGCTGTTCTACCTTCACGTTCCTTCGATGAGTGATCCCGCCGTTGCGCCGGCCGGACAGGAAGCGGTCTACATCCTCGTGCCCGTCGCCCCCGGCCTCGAGGATACCCCCGAGCGCCGCGAGCGCTACTTCGACATGGTCATGAACCGCATGGAGGCGCGCACCGGTGCGGCCCTGCGCGATCACGTCATCTTCCGCCGCAGCTATTCGATCAATGATTTCCGCAGCGATTACAACGCCTATCGCGGTACCGCCTTCGGACTCGGGCAAACCCTTCTGCAGACGGCCTGGTTCCGCCCTGCCAACCGGTCGAAGAAGTTGAACAACCTCTACTACTGCGGTCACTACACGGTGCCGGGCACCGGCACGACCATGAGCACGATTTCGGGCATCATGGCGGTGCAACGCATCATCGAGGATCACGGGGGCAGCGCAACGATCACCGAGGGCAGGGCGCCGGTCTCAGCGTGAGCGCGGGGCTCGCGGCCGGGGTCGGCGGCACCGTTTGCGGCGCGCGGCTCCGCGCGCGCGACCTGCACTTCGGCTCCGGCCCGCGGTTCCCGGCCTGGGCTCCGGGGACCCAGCCCCGCGGCCCCCGGCCACGCGTTCCGGCTCCGGGCCCCGCGGCCCCCGGCCGCGCGTTCCGGCTCCCGCGCGCGGAACCTAATCGAGCTCGTGTCGCGGTGCGGGCTGCCCGAGCAGACGCGCAATGTCGCGAAGCTGCAACCACCACTGCTCGAGCGGTCGCTGGAGGTCCCCGTCGATCATCTTCGGGAACTGTTCGATGGGGTTGAATCGGATGGCCCCCTCGACGAGTCCCATGAACGCGCTTTCGCCCCCCTCGCTTTCGATCTGCTCGAGCGCATACGCAAGTGCACGGCTCGCGAGGCGCGTTGCCTGAATACGATCGAAGGGCGAGGGATCGCCGCCGTTCTGCAGGTGGCCGAGGATGGCCTGCCGTGCGTCGAAGAGACCCTCGCTTTCCTCCTCGAAGAGTGAGCGCATGAAGTCGGTGGTGTAGAAGCGATTCGCATCCTCGTTTCGGATCATGAGACCGAGGCGCTTCCCGCTCTCGAAGCCGTCGACGAGGAACTGAACGTCCGCCTGCAATTCCCGCAGCGAGATTCCCTCTTCGTGGAGATAGACGCGCTCGGCGCCGCCGGCGATACCGCTCATCAGCGCGAGGTACCCGCAGTGGCGGCCCATGACCTCCACCACGAACACCCGGCGAGAGGCCACCGCGGACTGCTTGATCTTGTCCACCGCATCCATGATGCTGTTGAGTGCGGTGTCTGCCCCCACCGCGAGCTCCGATCCCGGCAGGTTGTTGTTGATGGTGGCCGGCACGCAGATGACCGGTATATCGAGGGCCGGCAGCGTGTGGCGCTCCTCATGGATGAGGTAGGCCGCCTCGTAGCCGGCCCATCCACCGATCATGAGCAGGCCATC
>JAWLDL010000059.1:0-9503 GCA_041686675.1 Spirochaetia bacterium
CCCGGTGCTGAGGACCTGTATCCGGCGGAGCTTTCCGGGGGCATGAAGAAGCGCGCCGCCCTCGCGCGCGCGCTCGCCCTCGACCCGGAGATCGTCTTCCTCGACGAGCCGAGCGCCGGCCTCGACCCGGAGAACAGCGCCGCGCTCGATCGCCTCATGATTTCGCTGCGTGACCGGTTGCAGGTCACCCTCGTGGTTGTCACTCATGAGCTCGACAGCATTCGACGTATCGCCGACCGCATCGTCTTCGTGCACGAGGGAACCGTCCTCTTTGAGGGCTCCCTCGAGGAGGCGGAGGCTGCCGACATACCGGCGCTCAACGCATTTCTCGAGCCTGCCGGAGAACGAGCGCGCTGAGGCAGGCGCCTCCGGAGACAGGCCTGCGCTTGCCCCCCGACCCGATGCGGGATATGCTTCAGACCGTGGCAGCATCTCAACGACATTCAGGTCGACGCGGCGGCGATCGACGTTTGCCCATTCTGCTTCTGCTGGTGTTCTGCGTCGGGTTATGTGTCGGGTTCCCGGTCTTCGGACAGGAAGCTCGGGAGGGAGACGGTGATAGCGGCGGGGGCGGCGGCGGTCGCGACCCCCGGGTCAACGAGCCGGGGCGGCGCATCCTCGTCGGCATGGAGTGGACGGCACTCATCCCGGCGCTCGACCTGTGGGACGAGGTGAATAACGCATTCGTGCCCTCGTTCTCGCTCGGGTACTCGAACCTGTTCACCGACGGGCTCAATGCCTATGCGGGCCTCGGATACTGGTACGTGACCGGCGAAGAGGACTCCGCGGTCGGCGGCCATATCTTTCCCGTCTACGGTGAGATCGAGTATTCGCCCCTTCGTGCCGGTTGGGCGGAGGCGGGCATCAGCCTGCAGGCAGGGGCCGCGCGCACCGACATCGTGAAGCGCGGAGGCGACTGGGAGAAGCGCGAGGAAGGGCTCGCGTGGCTCGGCTATGCCGCCGCGGGGCCGATCTTCACCCTGAACCTCGGAAGCTTCGTGCGCCTTCATACCGGGGCGCGGTGGAAGATGCTCATGCAGCCGGACGGATTCGGCCATTACGTCGGAATTCCGGTCGGGATACGGGTCAGGTTATAGGGGCGGCGCCGAGGGTGATGAAACATCTGGCCTGGCGCCTTCTCTTCGAGAGGGCCGAACACTGGATACTGCAATTGATCCGCTCGGGGATGGCAAGCGTTTCGGCGGCCGTCGGCGATTACGGGTTGCTCATTCTCCTCGTCGAGGTCTTCGCCGTGCGGGCCGTACGCGCGAGCGTCTTCGGGTTTCTGTTCGGTCTGTTTATCAGCTATCTCTTTACCACACTGTGGATCTTTCCCGGCTCCGCTCACGGACATCACCGGCTGCAGTTGTTCTTCTTCGTGCTGACCGCCGGGACGGCGCTGGTCCTGCACACCGGACTCATGCTGCTGTTCGTAGAAGAGCTCGACATGTACTACGTACTCGCAAAAGCACTCAGCATGCTCGCGGCCTTCACGTGGAACTTCTCATTTCGAAAGCTCGCGCACATCTACCTCACCGAAAAGAGCCGGCAGTAGCGCGGTGCCGCCAGGTCAGGGCCGGCTGACGCGGGAGAAGCGCCACGCAAAGCCGAGCGTCGCCTCGAAGCCGAGCTCCCCGTCATCCACGAGAAGCGCGGGCTCAGCGTAGATGCCCATGGTCGCCACCGGCCGGTAGACCGGACGCAGGGCGACCCGGTGCAGGACCCGCCGCGGGGCGTTCTCCACGCGCCCGGACGCCCGGTAGGGGGTTGAGTAGAGGTTCGCGCGGGTGTTCTCCACCCGAATCAGATACGAGAGTCCGAGGTCGAACGTCGGTCCTCGCGCGGCGTCCGGCCCCGGTGCGGCGCCCGGCCGGCGCTCAGCGCCCGGCCCTCGGGCAGCGCCCGGTCCGGATCTCGCGCCCCACCCCGCCGAGGTCTCTACGAGCCCCCACAGGGTGCCCGGCCCGTACGGAGAGGTGAGCGGCATGCTTTCCGAGCCCGCGTCGGTGTTCTGCCGATAGATCGCGCGGCTGAGCAGGAACTCTTCGTGGAAGTTTCCCCACAGGTAGTGCGTGTATCCGCCCTCGAGGAGAGCGGAGAGGGCCGGGCCGTCGGTCTCCCGGCGGTAGCGCATGCCGGCGATGTAGGCGGGGATGGTCGGTAGCTCACTGTCTGCGATACCGAAGGTTTCGGCACTGACGTCATCGAGGCCTACCTGCGTGTAAACCTCGAGGCCCGGCGCCGCCGCGTAGCTCGCGTCTGCCACGAGACACATGTTGTTTGGCACGATGTCCGCATTGTGCCAGCTGAAGACGGGGAAGAAGTCTCCGAGCTGGAAGTGGTTCATTGGTCGGGATATCAGCATCTGCCCGCCGATACCGAGGCGCAGCCGGTCCCACGCGTACTCGAAATAGTGCACGTTGTAGAAGATGATGTTCTTTCCGTAGGCGTACTGATTATCGTGGCCCCAGGCCTTGTCGGCGAGCACCTCCGGCATTCCCGCGTCGAGCTCGGCATCCGAGGCGGTATTCTCTATGGTCGAGACGAGGTGGGTCATTCGCAGGCGCCCGAGTGTGAGTGAGACGCGCGCGGCGTCGAGGTAGGGGAGACGATCGGAGGCCATGAGGGAGGAGCGCGAGGAGGGGCCGAAGTGAATCTGCTGGCGGCCGAAGGTCGTGGAGAGATACTCCCCGGGGACGTAGAGGTATCCGGTGTAGATGAAGTTGTTCTCGAAGGGCGCCGGGTTCCCCTCCGCAGGGAGAGGGATATTGGTGGGAAGCTCTACATCATACTCGCGCTGCAGTACCGTCTGGGTAACGAGTTGCGGCCCGCCATCCACCCCGTAGGCGGTGTTGAACCGCAGAAGCGGCTCCTCCCGCTCGAGGCTCTCGAGAAAGCTGAGGTCCTCGCGGTTGGCCTCGAGGTAGGCCTCAGGTTGGAGATCGAGGTCGATGAGGAGGCGGAGCTCGCCGTCTCGATAATCAAGCGCCTCGGCCGCCCGCTCTGCCGAGCTCTTCGAGCCCGGCGCGGGATGGAGGTCTTCCAGCAGCCGATGAAGTGAATCACGGGAGCGGGGAAGCACCGCCGTCGGAAAGACCCGGCCGGTTTCGGCGTAAGCCTCGCGCACTCCTGTGTCGAGGTCGTCGCTGAAGAGATCCTCGCCGCGGGCGGGGGGCGCGGTAGCGGCAAAGGCGAAGAGCGTCAGCAGAAGAACCGGGGTGCGTCGCGTAAACATGGATTCCGGTATATCTGCAGCGGGTGCGCCCGTCAACTACAGCGCGCTTGACACTATCCCGCCGCGGAAGTACACCGTTCTGCAGAATGAGAGAACGCATGCCGGGTGTACCGCTCCTTGCGGGTTTTGTCGGGCTTCTCTGTGTGACAGCGCCGATGTTGCTACCGGGGCAGGAGGCGTCGAGCGGCGCCGAAGCCGGACGGTACGAGTACCGCTACGGCGTTCCGGCGGGGACGAGTGTGGAGGTCCTCTCCGATGAGCCGGAGGTCCTCGAGTTCGGCATCGCCGAGGATCCCCCATTCTCCGAGGCCGGGGTTGCCTCAGTCATCGAGTACCACGGTGTTTATCCGCTGTCGGTTGAGGAACTGCGCTCCGCGATAACGGCATACGGGGATTATACCGTGATCTCGCGCCGCGTCGAGGCAAGCGAGGAGCGCCCGGCTCCCGAGGAGCCGCCCTACGAGCCGATCGGCGCAGTCATCGAGCGGCAGGCCGCCCTCATGCGGACCTCCTTCAAGTTTCTGTTCTTCGGACGAGATTACGACTACGTGCTTTCGAGCATGACCGAAGAGCTCCCGGGAGATGCGATACTCGTGCGGAGCGCCATGACCGAAAGCCTCGACGGCGGGCTTTCCGCGATTCACTACTCCTGGTACCTCGAGCCGCTCGACGATGGAGATGGAGGCACGGCCGGGACCTATCTGCGGTACTTCGCGCGGGTGGACTTTGCCGAGGAGCCGAACGGCCTTCGACTTGCGCTCGATCTCTTCGCGCGAAGCGACGTGGAACGACTTCTGGAGTCAGTCTACCGTTACGCCCGCACCGGTCGCTGAAACGGGACCCTCCCCGACTGCAGGGGAGTCGTCCTCGCCGGATGCGTCCTCGGTCAGGGCCCGGTCGACGGCACGTCGTGCGACGCGCGTTATGAGGATCGTCACCGCGATCGTCGCGACCAGCCCCACGCCATAGAAGATCCACTGAAGTGTCGTGAAGCCCGTCCCTTCCCCGGCACTAATCGCGGCGAGCGTGCCCGCAAGAGATCCGACGTATACGTACATGAGCGTGCCCGGCAGCATTCCGATCCAGGAGGCAAGCACGTAGCCGAGCGGTCTCACTTTGGTGATGCCGTAGAAGTAGTTGGACACACTGAAGGGCACCACGGGGGAGAGACGCAGAAGTCCGACGATTTTCCATCCCTCACGCCCGATCGCATCGTCGATAGCGGCAAAGCGCGGTCGCCCGGAAATCTTGGTGCTGACCCAGTCCCGCGCGAAATAGCGGCCGACGAAGAATGCCGCGGTTGCGCCGACCGTGGAGCCAAGTGATACGAAGATCGTGCCCTTCACCACGCCGAATATCGCTCCGGCGGCCAGCGTGAGAATCGAGCCCGGCACGAGAAAGACGGTCGTGGTCGTGTAGAGCACAATGAATATGAGTGCGCCGGTGACAATGCTCATATCCCGAATCGTTTCGAGTGCCGTGCGCAGGGCACCGCCGAAGTCGAAGACGATGCTCACCACGAGCAGAGCCGCGAGGATCGTCACTCCGATTATGAGCCTTGTCCGTGAAGATGTCTTTTTCGCCGGTGTGCTCTCTGCCATCGTTCTGCCTCCTGCGGACTCTATATAGTTGTAACCGCAAGTAGTTTACTCACTTTCGGTGCGCGAGTCAAAACGGGGTTGGTATCGGCCGCCGGTTTTCGTATTCTATGCACCGAGGCAGGCGGAAATGAAGTCGATACTCACGGTCGCGCGAAAAGAGCTCGCAACCTATTTCAACTCACCCATAGCGTACATCGTCGTTGTGTTCTTTCTGGCCTTCACGTCGACGTGGTTCTTCTACATTCAGCAGTTTCTCGTCCAGAACGTTGCCTCCATGCGGAGCTACTTCGGCATCCTGCCGGTCGTCTTCGTGATTCTGATGCCCGCCATTACCATGCGCTCGTGGGCCGAGGAGAACAAGCTCGGCACGGCCGAGGTGCTCCTCACTCTGCCGCTCACGGAGGCGCAGATCGTGGTGGGCAAGTTTCTCGGCGCGCTGGCGCTGCTGGCTCTCATGCTTGTTCTCACGCTTCCGGTGCCGCTTACCATCAGCCCGCTCGGCGATTTCGCCACCGGCCAGATCATCGGGCAGTACATCGGAACGCTCCTGCTCGGTGCCGCCGCCATCTCGGTGGGACTCTTCGTGTCGTCGCTGTCGCAGAATCAGATTACCTCGTTCATCCTCGGTGTCGTGGTGCTGCTTGCGCTGACGCTGGTGAACCAGGTGAACGCCGTTATCAACCTGCCGCGGTGGCTCGGCGATCTGCTGAATCAGTTGTCGCTCAACCATCATTTTCGCAGCTTCGAAAAGGGGCTCCTCGACTCCCGGGACCTTACCTACTACGTGCTGCTCGCCTTCCTGTTTCTCTACCTCAACACCAAGGTGCTTGTATTCCGCAAGTGGCGGTAGGCCGGTGGCGGTGACCCGCGGCGCCCCTCAGTACACGTAGCGGATGCTCGTAGCCACCGATGCGCCTCCGGGCCGTTGCCACCCGTATACGTCCGAAACCTCGCCGGCCTGCAGCGCCGCGAAGAGCGAGAGTGTGAGACCGTCGTAGGGCATCCACGCAGCCCCCGGCACGAAGAGCCCGGATGCATCTATCGGTGAGGTCACGTTCCGGAGATAAAACTGAAGGCTCTGCGCGGGCTGCCATACGACCTCGCCGAAAAGCTCGAGACCATAGGGGGCGCCGGTCGCCGCGTCGCCGGCCGCCGTGTCGCCGGCGGGCACTGCCGCATCGGCTCCGCGGGCGTCGGTTTCCTCCCACTCCTTCCACGGGCGCACCAAACCTTCGAGCCGCAGCGTGAGCGACTGCCCCGAGGCGCCCTCCTCGATGTGCAGAAGCCCGAAACTGGCCGCCGCTTCCTCCCGGGCGGCGTCGGCCGCGTCGTCCCAGGGCAGCCGGGAGTCCGGGCCCGGAATGCGCGTCGTGGCGCCGGCGTACCAGTCGATGCCGAGGTTGCCCTGCAGGCTCACCGCCGGCTGGTGGTAGCTCTCGGTTCCGCGGAAGAGGTATGACGCCTCACTCTTGATCTCTCCGAGCTTGCCCTGCACGCGCACCCCGCCCGACGTATCGTGGGCCGCCGCCGGTTCCCCCGCGGCGGCAGCCGCCCCCGCGCCGCCGCTGCCGATCGCGCCCTCCGGGAGCGGCACGAGCACCACCGGCTCGACGAAGGCGAAGCGGCCGAGGGGGAAGAAGGCGGCTGCAAGCCAGCTTGTCTCGTCACGGATGGTGTCCGCGGTGAAGTCGGGGTTCTCGCCGAGGGCGCCGAAGAGGGTGTCCCCGGCGTTGTAGAAGGCACCGTCGCCCCAGGTCAGCCGCGTTCGCCCCGCGGTGAGATGGAAGTAGGATTCCTCCGTAAGCGGGAAGCGCGCCTTTATGAAGGCGCGCGGCACTTCCAGTTCGGCTGCGGGGTCGTTGCTTTCAACCCGGGCTCGGAGCTGAAGCCTTCCTCGCACGTACCTGCTGCCGGCCGAGCGCAGGTCGAGCTCGGCAAGTCCCGTGCCGGCCGCCAGGAGTTCATCGTCTTCACCGCGGGTCACGGCGTGAGCCGCCTCCAGGGTTACCCGCTGGTTCACCTCGGCCGAGGCCGGCTGAGACGGAATGAGGGCGGCGAGGACCGCCAGGAGGAGCGTCCCCGGCAGTGCCGCCTGCGATGTCGCCGGCCCAGGCCGCGTGTTCGCGCGCCCTACCATGTGAGCTCCTCCACCGAGAAGATGCGGTTGGGGAGGTCGATGTTGATGCGAGCCTCCTCGATGATGAACTCGGTTCGCGTGTCCTGTTTGAGCTGATCGCGAATGGTTATGTGAGAGGGGAAGATCTTCCCCTCCTCGCGCATGAGCTCCTCCACCTCCATGACCTTCAGCAGACGGCCGGAGAGGGCGTACTGTTCGGCTTTCCGCATCACGTAGAGCTCGGCATCGACCCAGAGTTTCTGCCTGGGGTAGGCCACATCCCGGGAGGTCGCCTCGAGCTCGAGGACGTGGCAGGGACTGCCGTCGATCTCCTCGCGGTCGGTCACGCGTACGTCATAGGTGTCGAGATAGCCCCTGTTTCCGGTCATATCCTCGTAGGACACATCGGAGCCGAGCATGGACTGGCGCAGCGCCGCGCCCTGCAGGCGTATGAGCTCGCTTGCGTCGGGATAGTAGAGATAGATCTCATCGCCGGTCCGCAGCACCTTCTGCCCCGCCTCCTCGGCACTGGTGAACTCGATGAGCGCGTCATCGGTGCCGCGGGCAAACATGATGAACTCGGTTGTTCGTCGGCCGAACCGGTCGTGGATGACCATGCGGCCCTCCACGCGGCTGGTTTCGTGAGTCTGGTTCGCCTCGAGCCGTTGTATGATTTCCTCCGCGCTCTGGGCGGCGGCGCTGACGGCGGGCAGCAGGGCGATACAGATCAGCAGTGCAAATCGTTTCATTTCAAACCTCCTTATGCGGATGAGCGGCGCGCGTCGCCGGCGGCCGTGGCCGCCACGGCGCCGCTACAGCGATCTCAGCGCCTCGGCCGGGCTCACGCGTGCCGCCCGTCGTGAGGGCAGGAGCGATGCCAGCGCTGCGACGGTCACCGAGTAGAAAAAGACGAAGACCGTAGAGCGCAGGTTGATCTTCGGATAGAGAACATTCGATACCTCGAAATCCATCCCCTCGAACGACGCGCCCATGTCGAGCCCGAGGATGGAGAACGGGGCCGTGATCGCGATGCCGAGAAGCACCCCGGCGGCGGCGCCGGCTGCGGCGATCATCACCGCCTCGATGAAGAACATTCGTATGAGCTGTCCGCCTTCCATCCCCATCGCCGAGAGCGTGCCGATCTCCCGGGTTCGTTCGTAAATCACCATCATGGTGGTGTTGACGATGACGCTGCTTCCGAGGACGAAAAAGAACAGCGCCATGATGGCATACGTCACATCGGCGATCTCCATGAACGCATAGCTCGTGCGCAGTTGGGTCCAGGACTCGGCCACGAGTGGTGTTTCCGAAAGGCCCCCGAGGGTCGACTCCAGAGCGGGGGCCGTCTCCACCGGATCCGTGTCGCCGGTCGTCTTCACCAGAAGATCGGTAACCTGGTTGGGCATGCGCAGGAAGTACTGTGCCGTATCCAGGGGAATCAGGAAGTGTGTCTCGGTAAAGGCGGAGACCGGGAACCGGGCGAGGCCGGCCACTTCGAAGGTCATGGCGTTGGAGCCGCGGGTCGCGGTTTGTGTGAGGACGGTGAACGTATCGCCGATCCCGAGACCGAGCTCGGAGGCGAGGCCTGTGCCGAGGACCGCGGCTCGTTCGCCCGACGCGGGGATGCGACCGGCGGTGAGACGCTCGCCGATGCTCTGATAGTCCCGCTCCCGGGCGAAATCGAGTCCGATTCCGACGGCGTTATAGTTTTCGTCGTCCACGAACACCGAGCCGGGAAATCGGATGCGGGGCGCGACCGAGGAAACGCCCTCGGTCGCCACCGCCGCCTCGACGAGCTCTGCGGGTGCGTCGAGCGCAAGATGGAGCGGCTTCACGGTCTCGTGCTCGGTGAAGCGGGGGTTTCGGATGCGGACCTCCCCCGACACGTAGGTCTGCAGATTGTAGGCGAGGTCGGCCTTCATCCCGGCAAGAAGCGAGAAGAGCAGGGTGATCGCCATCGCCGCCACCGCAATGGCGATGGCCGAGAGCACGCTGCGACGCTTGTTCCGGAATATGTTTCGTGCTGCAATCGTGGACAGTTTCATCGCGGTCTCCTACGTGTCTGCCGTTACTGATGGTGAAGCGAGTCGGGGATGGAAAACCTGAGGATACGGCGCGTGGAAACCCACGAGACGCCGACCGCCAGGATGATGCCGATGAAGAAGGCCTGGATGATGGCCTCGGGGTGCCACGCAGAGCGAACGTAGCCGGCGGACCGGTAGCCGACGTCCATCGTGCGGAACATCCAGCGGTAATCGATGCCGTACTGCGTCATGAGCCAGTTCCCCGTCACCCCGACTGCGACGCCGAGTGCGGCCCCGATCAATCCGATTCCGGCCGCTTCTATGAGAAACAGGAGCCGCACGTCGCGCTCGCTCATGCCGAGCGCCCGCATCATCCCGAGCTCTCGCGTGCGCTCGAAGACCGCCATCAGCATGGTGTTCGAGACACCCACGGCTGCTATCACGAACACGAGAAACAGGATCATGCTGCTTCCCTGCGTTTTCGTTTTGGCGAGGGCCACGTACTCGGCCGCCAGCTCCCGCCAGCC
>JAWLDL010000060.1:0-9492 GCA_041686675.1 Spirochaetia bacterium
CACCTTCTCTCTTCTCCTTCCGGATGACAGGCACGCTCGCCGCCTCGGAATGGTGGAGTATCTCGCCTGCACCCTTGCCATCGTGTTGATGGTGCACATCACCGAGGGTTACCTCAGCCCGTATTACGCGGGGATCAACCTCGTGCTCATCATCTTCCTCGCCATACTGCCGCTCGATCCGATGCGCGCGGGCATCGTCTGTGTCGTGACCTACGCGGCCTACATCATACCCATCGCCGTCGCCGGCAATATCACCGAAGTGGCGGTGCTGCTCAACAACAATTTTTTCTTCCTCTCGACCATCGTGCTGGTGATATTGAGCTCGCACTTCGCCACCCGGCTGAGATTCCGCGAGTTCGCCGGACGCTATAACCTTGCGCGCGCCAATGAGGAGCTGAAAACCCTCGACAAACTGAAGTCGGAGTTCTTCGCCAACGTCAGCCACGAAGTGCGCACGCCGCTGACCTCCATTCTCGCCCCCCTGCAAGCATTCTACTCCGGTGATCTCGGTCGTCTTACCGCCGAGCAGGAGCAGATCGTCAGCCAGATGTATCGGAACTCCCTCAAGCTCCTCGACATGATCAACCAGATGCTCGACTTCTCCCGTTTCGAGGCGGGCAAAGTCCAACTGCGATTGAGCTGGCTCGATATCAACGAGTTCGTCGAGGACACCGTCTCTCTGTTCGAGGAGGTCACCGAGCGAAAGGGCGTGAAACTGCGTACGATTACGTCCGGTGAAGTGCCAGAGGCCTATCTCGACAGCGACAAGCTCGAGCGAGTTCTTACGAACCTGCTTCGCAACGCCATTAAGTTCACCGAGGAGGGTTCGATTACGGTGCGGACCGGAGTTACGAATGAGGCGGAGTCCGAGCATGAGACGCCGGAGCGTGAGACGAAGCAGGAGGGTGCGATGATCTTCGTGGAGGTCGAGGACACGGGTATCGGCATTCCCGAAGATCATCTTCCCTTCATCATGGACCGCTTCAGGCAGGTCGACAGCTCGAGCACCCGTCGGTATGAGGGGACCGGTATCGGGCTGACCATTGTAAAGGAGTCGGTCGACCTCATGAAGGGGCGTATCACCGCAGCGAGCACGAAGGGTGAGGGCAGTACCTTCCGGGTGGAGCTCCCCGCCAATCTCGAAGAGCTCGCCCCGGAGGCGTTCCGCGAGCGGCGCCGACGTGAGCGGCGCAAATCGGGCAGATCCGTCTCCTCCGGGCGTGACCGGCGGCGACGCACACGGCGCACCGAAGACTTCGTTCGGGTTGCCGCGGACGAGCTCGCCCTCATGGAAAAGGAGATGCTCGCGAGCGGCGAGCGTGAACCTGAGGCGACCGCCGAGTCGCAGCAGTCGAGTCCCGCCGAGGATCGTGTGCTGCTCGTGGAGGACAACCACGACCTGCGCTCCTACGTGGGTCGCATGCTCTCGGGGATGGGACACGAGGTGACAACCGCCGTCGACGGGGTGGACGGGTGGCATCATGTCCAGGCCGACAACCCCGATGTCATTGTCTCCGATCTCATGATGCCGAACATGGATGGATACGAGCTCCTGAAGCTGGTCAAAGCCACCGAAGGCACCCGTCACATCCCCTTCATCATGATAACCGCCAAGCACGAGCTCGAGTCGAAGATCGAGGGCCTCGATCTCGGCGCCGACGACTATCTGCCGAAGCCTATCAACATCCGGGAGCTCGATGCGCGCGTGCGCAATCTCCGCAATATGAAGCGCTTCCAGCAGGCCGTTGCACGGGAACAGGAGCTGCAGAAGCGAATGGAGGATCTGCTGATGAGCTTCTCCGAGTCGCTCGAGCTTCGCCACCCCGACACCGCCGGGCACTCGCGCGATGTGCTCTCCCTGGGCCTCATGCTCTCATCGGAGATCGGTATCGCGCAGAGCCAGCGTCTGCGCGACGCCTTGCTGCTGCACGATATCGGCAAGCTCGGGGTCCCGGACCACGTACTGCTCAAGGAAGCATCCCTCGACGACGCGGAGTGGGAGCTCATGAAGAAGCACGCCGAGTGGGGGGCGCAGCTCCTCGAAAAGTTCGATACTTACCGCGACATCGCGCACATCGTGCTGGCACACCAGGAGCGCTACGACGGCCGCGGGTATCCCAACGGCCTTGCCGGGGAGAAGATCCCTCTCGAGGCTCGCATTATCGGTGTTGCAGATGCCTATCACGCGATGACGGCCGATCGCCCCTACCGAAAGGCGCTGAGCCCGGCCCACGCGGCTCGCGAGATCCTCACGAACCGGGGTGCGCAGTTCGATCCCGTACTGGCGAATGCCTTCGTCCGGGCGCTGCTGAAAACCGGCGACGTCAGCGAGGGCGACCTCGGCGGTCTCGAGGTTCCGGAGCTGCGGCCGGTCGGCAGCTGAGGTCGTAGCGTCACGGGAACGGCTTTGATATACTCAATTCCCGTATGCAATCCGATGTACGAATAGCCGACAACACGGCTTCCGCGGTTGCCGACTTCCTCGCAGAGGGCGGGTACACCGCTCCACTCATCGTCTCCGACCCCAATACCCATCGCGCCGCCGGTGGACGGCTTGCGAGCTCGTTATCCGTGCTCGGAGTTGCGGTGGAAGAGTTCGTCCTTGCGAGGGAGAAGCCGGCGGCCGACGCGGAGGCGGTCGGCGATATTCTGATCGGCCTCGAGCGCACACCCGACGTCGTTATCGGCGCGGGAGGCGGCACCGTCACCGACATCGCGCGGCTTGTGGCGCATCGCATGGACCGCCCGTTCGTCTCGTATCCGACCGCTCCATCGGTTGATGCCTACGCCTCGCCGACCTCCGCGATGACATTCCGCGGTGTGAAGAAGACCGTGCCGGCGCGGGCCGCGGAGGTCGTGTTCGCGAACACGAAGGTGCTCTCCGCCGCTCCCCATGACATGGTCGCGGCGGGTTTCGGTGACATGGTTGCAAAGCTCACCTCCACTCCGGACTGGGAGCTTGCCGCGGTCGTTGCAGCTGAGGGCTTTGACGAGGACATCGCCGCGCGAAGCCTTCGCGCTACCGAGTCCTGCGTTGCCGAGGTTGATCTCATCCGCACGCACGAGCCCGCCGGCGTCACTACGCTGCTTGGGGGGCTCGTAGATTCGGGCGACTGCATGCGTGACTGGGGCGGGTCCCGGCCGGCCTCCGGCAGCGAGCACCTGCTGTCCCACTTCTGGGAGATGCGGGCGGCGCGGGCCGGGAAACCGTCGGCCCTCCACGGCGGCAAGGTTGCTGTCGGTACAGTGGTCATCGCCGGGCTCTTCAAACGGCTCGCCGGGATGGGCGCTCCGGAGCTCGAACGCAGAGTCACCGCTGCGAGAATGCCGGCCGGCTCGACCCTTCGCGAGGCTGCGGTGCGCGGATTCGGCGCCGCCGCAGCCGATACGCTTCTCAAAGGCCATATTCTTGCCACGATGAGCGAGGAGCGCTTTTCGGAAACGGGGCAGAACGCCGCGAGGGCGGCCGATCGCATCATCGAGATTGCCGCCTCCGCGCCGACACCTAAGCGCATCCGTGAGCTCATGCGTCGCGTCGACGGCCCGGTTCATCCGCGGGATATCGACCTTTCACTCGACGATGTGCGGGATGCGCTGGCCTCGGGGCAGTTCATTCGCAACAGATTCGGGCTGCTCGTGTTCTGGCATCTGTTTTCCCTCGGCGGCCTCGACGACCTGGTGGAGGAGGTCTTCGCATAGGTATGCGACGGGTGGCCGTACTCACGCTTTCGTCATTTCTTCTTGTCGCCGTATCGGTGTTTGCGGAAGATTTCGCAGAACACGACGACGGCGTGCTTCATGTGGCGGCCGTGCAGGCCGAGGTTGCCGAGGAGACGTATCTCGACGTCGAGGAGTTCGAGTCGCATGTCGAGAAACTTGTTGCCGAGGCCGAGCGCCGCGGCGCGGAGCTCGTCGTGTTTCCGGAGTACATAAACGTCTTCCTCCTCTTTGAATCATATGCGCCTGTCATCAGGCGTGCGTCCTCGATGGATGACGCCCTGCACGAGCTCGCGGCCCCGGCGCGGGCGGCGTCCACGGAAGCGCTGCAGGCCCTGCTTCGACGACGGGCGCCGCAGGTGGAACGGACCGTGCGCCGTATGTGGAGCAATCTCGCGCGCGAATACGGTGTTGCTATCGTCGCGGGAACCTACTTTGCGCCGGTCGGAGAGGAGAGCATTCACAACAGGGCGATCGTCTTCGATGAGGACGGAAGGCTGCTCCACGCGCAGGACAAGGTGTTTCTGACTGCCTTCGAGACCGATGTTCTCGACCTGGGGGAAGGCGATCTGGAGGAGGCCGAGACCTTCGAGATAGACGGATTCGAGATCGGGCTGACGATCTGCCGCGACTCGTTCTTCTCCGACTTTGAGCCGGAGCTCGGGGACGCCGACCTCTGGCTCGAGCTTCGTGCAAACGGCGAGCTCTATACCGAGGCCGTGCGGCGACGATTCGAAGGCGCGCTCCCCGAGCGGGTCGAGGCGACCTCGACCGCGGCCGGTGTGAGCGCGAGCCTCACGGGCAGCCTGCTCGACCTCGTGTGGGAAGGCCCATCCTACGCGGTCGACGCGAGCGGGCGGCGCGTAGGTGCGTCCGGTGATGTGCGCGGGAGCAGCCTGCTGCTGACCGAGGTGCGGCGGTAGCGTTCTCCCGGCGAGTGGTCTCATGCTACACTCCTTCCATGTCAGTCGCAGCGATAGAAGCCGGAGGCACGAAGTTCATCTGTGCGCTCTTCGATGGAGGAGGCCGCGAGCAGATCCGTGTACGGATAGAGACCGGTGACCCGTCCCGTACCCTCGACGAGGTCCGAACATTCTTCCTGGAAAACTCGACACACGACCCCATCTCATCGGTCGGCATCGGCTCCTTCGGTCCCATCAATGTTGACCCGGACAGCGAGGACTACGGCCGCATCCTGCAGACGCCGAAGACCGCCTGGATCGGGGTGAACCTCCGTACGGCCATACAGAGCGTGCTTGCCGTCCCCGTATCGGTGGAGACTGACGTCAACGTGGCGGCGCTTGCCGAGAGTGAGGCAGCCGGCGAGGCGGTGCAATCGCTGGTCTATGTGACCGTCGGCACCGGCCTCGGGGTCGGCATTGCCATCGAGGGGCAACTGCTTCGCCTGAGGCGGCATCCGGAGATCGGCCACATTCGCCCTCGCCGCAGCCCCGAAGAGCAGGCGGCGTTCAGCGGGGTGTGTCCCTATCACGGAGACTGCCTCGAGGGCGTGGCGGCCGGGCCTGCGATGCGCGCGCGGTGGGGACAGGCCGCTGAGACACTCCCGCCCGATCACGAGGCCTGGGATCTGGAGGCCGACTATCTGGCGCAGGGTGTCGCCGCCCTCATGCTGTCGTTCTCTCCCGACCGCCTGGTGCTCGGCGGCGGGGTCATGGAGCAACAGGGTATGTTCGAGCGCATTCGAGACGAGGCGCACCGCCTTCTGGGCGGCTACCTCGAGTACGCGACGGAACGCGCGGTGTTCGATAGTATCGTCGTACCCCCCTCGCTCGGCGGCGATGCGGGAATCCGGGGCGCCTACCTCATCGGACGTCAGCTTGACAGGTGCCGATAGGGTGCGTAGCATTTCCCCCATGCGGCGAGGTGGCGATTTCTTTTCGCCTCACACGCACGGGTTCGTCCGCGTCGGCGTGGCGGTACCTCGCGTGCGCGTGGCGGACGTGGCCTACAACACCGAGCGAACCCTCGAGCTCATGCGGCAGGCCGACGACGCGGGGGCCTCCCTTCTCACCTTTCCCGAGCTCGGGCTTTCCGCCTATTCCAACGACGACCTCTTTCAGCAGGACGCCCTCCTCGACGCCGTGCGCGAGGGGCTCTTCGAGGTCTTGGAGGCGAGCACGACCCTCTCGCCGGTCTTCCTTGTCGGCGCGCCGCTGCGGTTCGAGCAGAAACTCTTTAACTGCGCGGTGGTCGTGTGCGGGGGACGGATCCTCGGGATCGTGCCCAAGAGCTACATCCCCAATTATCGGGAGTTCTACGAGAAGCGGCAGTTTGCATCCGCCGCGGCCGCGGTGCAACCCGAGGTGAATCTCCTCGGAATGCGCGGCATTCCCTTCGGCGCCGACCTGGTATTCACTGCCGAAGGTTTCGAGGAGCTCACCTTCGCGGTGGAGATCTGCGAGGACCTGTGGGCGCCTATCCCGCCGACGACCTACGCCGCTCTTGCCGGCGCGACGGTGCTTGCGAATCTCTCGGCGAGCAACATCACGATCGGTAAGGCCGACTACCGCGATACCCTCGCCGCAGGTCATTCGGGTCGGTGCGTCTCCGCCTATCTCTACGCCGCCGCCGGTTCCGGCGAGTCCACGACCGATCTTGCCTGGGACGGGCATGCGCTGATATACGAGAACGGTCGTCTGGTCGAAGAGACAGAGCGCTTCAGCGAGGAGGAGCAGCTCATCTGCGCCGACGTGGATCTCGAGATGCTCGTGCAGGAGCGCATGCGACTCACCAGTTTCATCGACGCCGCCGGCGCTCACTCCGAGCGCGTCTCCCGCCTCCGGCGCATCTCCTTCGAGTTCGAGCTTCCTCAGCTGCCGGAGAGCGCCGCGCCGGGTGCCTCGCTTGCACGCGAGATTGCGAGATTCCCCTACGTGCCCGTCGACGCCGCCCGGCGCGACGAGCGCTGCTTCGAGGCCTACAACATCCAGGTGCATGCGCTCGCGCAGCGGCTGCGGCAGACCGGTATCGAGCACACGGTGCTCGGTATCTCGGGCGGTCTCGATTCCACGCAGGCCCTCATCGTCACCGCGAAGACCTTCGACCTGCTCGGCCTGCCGAGGACCAACATTCACGCCTACACGATGCCCGGGTTCGCCACAAGCTCCGGGACGCGAGAGAGCGCCCATGCCCTCATGAGTGCCCTCGGCGTGAGCGCCGCGGAAATCGACATACGCCCCTCATGCATGCAGATGTTTCGCGACATCGGGCACCCCTTCGCCGAGGGAGAGGAAGTGTATGATGTCACCTTCGAGAACGTGCAGGCCGGCGAGCGGACCAGCCACCTCTTCCGCCTTGCGAACCATCTCGGGGGCTTGGTCGTCGGCACGGGCGACCTGAGCGAGCTCGCCCTTGGATGGGCCACCTACGGGGTGGGTGACCACATGTCGCACTACAACGTCAACGCCTCGGTCCCGAAAACGCTTATTCAGCATCTGATCCGCTGGGTGATCGACTCGGGGCAGTTCGATGCGCCCACCTCCGAGGTTCTCCGGGTGATCCTCTCCACCGAGATATCGCCGGAGCTCGTGCCCGCCGGTGGCGGGGAGAGTGAAGCGCCTGCACAGAGCACCGAGGAAAAGATTGGGCCCTACGAGCTGCAGGATTTCCACCTCTACTACGTCACCCGCTTCGGCTTCCGCCCGAGCAAGGTTGCCTATCTGGCCTACGTCGCCTGGGCCGATGCCGAAAGCGGCCGCTGGCCGCCGGGCATGACCGGGGAGGATCGCCGCAGCTACGACCTCGCGCAGATCAAGCACTGGCTTGGTGTCTTTCTCGCCCGTTTCTTCCGCTCTCAGTTCAAGCGGAGTTGCGTTCCGAACGCCCCGAAGATGGGCTCCGGCGGATCACTCTCGCCGCGGGGGGACTGGCGCGCGCCGAGCGACGGCGAGGCGGCGGTGTGGCTGGCCGAACTGGAGAAGCACGTCCCGGGCGACGGCGCCCCCGGCGGAGGGACGTGATGGGCACGCGCAGCAGCACCTGTCTCGCGGGTGACGTCGGCGGTACCAAGACGAATCTCGCGCTGTTCACCGAGGAGTCGGGCATCCGTGACCCCCTCCACGAGCGGACCCTTCCGAGCGCCGGCTTCGAAACCCTCGAGGACCTCATCGAGGAGTTCCTGCGCGAGACCGACGTGCGCCCGAGCCGGGCAGCGTTTGGGGTGGCGGGGCCGGTGGTCGAGGGGGAGGCCCACATAACGAACCTGCCCTGGCGCATAAGCGAGAGGCGACTCGCCGAGCGGCTCGACCTCGATCAGGTAACACTCGTGAACGATCTCGTTGCGATTGCGAAGTCCGTGCCGGTGCTCGGCGGGGAGGACCTTCAGACGCTGAACACCGGCGAGCCGGTCGAGACAGGACCGATCGCCGTCGTCGCCCCGGGCACCGGCCTCGGCGAGGCCTACCTGGTGTGGCACCGGGACGGCTACCATGCCTATCCGTCAGAGGGCGGCCACGCCGATTTTGCGCCCCTCGACGCAGAACAGATGGAGCTCCTCGCCTACATGCAGCCGAAGGTCGGACATGTGAGCTACGAATACGTGTGCTCGGGAACCGGCATGGCATATCTCTACCGCTTCCTGCGGGATACCGGGCGGGTGAAGGCCTCTCCTGATGTCGACAAGGCGGTCAGCGAGGCTGATCAGCCCACCCGCGCCATCTTCGAGCGTGCCTTCGGAACGGATGAGCCGGCGGAGATCTGTGTGGAGACCGTCCGCCTCTTTGCCCGCATCCTCGCCGCGGAGGCGGGTAACATGGCGCTCAAGGTGCTTTCTCTCGGCGGCGTCTACCTCGGCGGCGGCCTCCCCCCGCGGATGCTCTCGGTCCTGCGCGAGCCGTTTTTCATGGAGCGATTCAGGGAGAAGGGCCGCTTCGAGCGCATCGTGTCGAAGTTTCCGGTACACGTGATGATGAACGCGAAGGCGGCCCTCTACGGGGCCGCCGAAGTCTGCCGAGACGGCTGAGCGCGCCGGTTCGCGGCGGCCACCCGGTTATCGGCCGCCAGCTCCGAGGCCCCGGCCGCGACCCGGTTCGCGGCCGCCAGCCCCGAGGCTCCGGCCGCGACCGCTGGGACCCGAGCGACGCCCCGCACACCGCTTCCGGATTTCTTTGACGATTCCGGCGACTCGTGCCAGAATAGATGAGGAAATCAGCAGAAAACGGAGGCCTCTGTGTACTCATCGTATGATATCTTGAGCACCGTAACCGCGCCTGCACTCGGTTGTACGGAGCCGGCCGCCATTGCCCTCTCGGCCGCAGCCGCGGCCACCCTTCTCGAGGGTCAAAGAATTACTGCGATCGAACTCACGCTCGACCCCAACATCTACAAGAACGCCATGGGCGTGCTTATACCGGGGAGCGGGGGACGATGCGGCATCGAGCTCGCCTCCGCGATGGGCGCGGTCGGCGGTGACGCCTCGCGAAAGCTGCAGACGCTGACGTCGGTAGGGGAGGCTGAGCTTGCGCGGGCGGACGTCCTCCTCTCCGAAGACCGGGTCCACGCGCATCTCGATGAGGATCGGTCCGAGCTCTACATCCGGACCGAGATTCACACGGCAGCGGGCACGGTCGAGGCGACGGTCAGCGGGCTGCACGACCGCGTCGTCGAGCTGCGCCGTAAGGGGGAGCCGGTTACCGAGCATCCCCTTCTGTCTGACTCCGCCGGCGGCGGGGACCCGGTGGCGGAGCTCGAGCAGTGGCTGCGCGAGCAGTCCCTCTCCTCGCTCGTGCAAATGGCCGTGGAGCTGACGCCCGAGGC
>JAWLDL010000061.1:0-9257 GCA_041686675.1 Spirochaetia bacterium
TCTCCGCGACTTCGCTGTTTACCGGAAGCGGATGCAGCACCTTGACGTCGAAGCCCTCGACTTTATCGAGGTCGATGCGGTACCTGCCCATCATCTCGCTGACCTCGCGGTCGGAAACCCCGGGCATACGCTCGAGCTGCGGTCGGGTCATATAGTAGTAGCTGACGCCGGCCATGACATCCCGCACGGTATCCTCGCGGGAGACGGTAACCCCGCGCGCCTGGAGGAGCTCCACAAGATCCGTGGGCATTCCGAGGAAGTCCTCGGCAGCCCAGCGGATGGTGATGTTCTCGAAATGCGAGAGAGCGAGGCTCAGTGAGCGAATGGTGCGCCCGTGCGAGAGGTCGCCGCCGAAGCCTATGGAGAGCCCGTCGAGGGTCCCGTCGTTGAGAACGTAGAGCGTGAGCAGGTCGAGCAGCGCCTGCGTCGGATGCTCGTTCTTCCCGTCGCCCCCGTTTATGACCGGGATGCGGGCAACGTCGGCGGCCCACTGCAGCGAGCCGTCGAGCGGATGGCGCATCACCGCAACGTCGAAATGATTCGCACCCATCATGGTGATGGTGTCGCGGATGGTCTCCTTCTTCATGACGGAAGTGCCCTCGGCGCCGGAGAAGCCGTCACTGAGGCCGCCGAGCTCCCGGATACCGGTGTGGAAACTGGTTCGCGTTCGGGTGGACGGCTCGTAGAACATCGAGGCAAGACTGCGCCCGACGAGCACCGAGGAAAACGCGTGCCGCTCGCCCGCCTTCTCCTTTTCGTACATCATCGCGCCGACTCGGCAGAGGTGGAGAATCTCCTCGCGCGAGAAGTCGGTAATGGAGATGACGTCCCGGTTGGTCAGATCGACTGCCATAGTTTGTGGACTCGCTTACGCATCTGAGTAGCACAGGCACATGAGAATTGCAAGCCCGGCATCGGCAGGTGCCGGCCGCGGTGCCGGCCGCGGTGCCGGCCACCCGGCGTCGACACAAGAACCATGGTTCCACTTTCCGAGACCGCGGACCTGCGCTATAATGGCGCCACCAGATATGGGCGATGATATCCGCGTTCTGATAGCCGATGATCACCCGATGTTCCGTGAGGGAATCAACTTGATCCTAACCGGAGCAGAGGACATCTGTGTAGTTGCGGAAGCGGGTACCGCGGCGGAGGCATTCCGTCTCGCGCGCGAGCACCGTCCCGACATCGTTCTGCTCGACATTTCGCTTCCCGATGTCAACGGTCTCAGCGCCCTCCCGCAGATCCTCGAAGTATCGCCGAAGACGAGAATGCTCGTGCTGAGCATGCACGCCGACAGCAATCACGTGATTCGCGCCTTCGAGATGGGTGCCCACGGCTACATCGCCAAGCAGTCCGCCTCCCGAATCCTCGTGCAGGGAATTCGCGCGGTGTACCGCGGGGAACGCTTTGTGGACGAGGTGGCGCAGGATGTTCTCGACCGGATCCCGGGGAGCACTGTCGTCCCCGTTCCGTCGGCCGCCGGATCTTCCGGCGCGAGTGATGGCCTCAGCGAACGGCTCAGCGCGACCGAGCAGACGGTGCTGCGCATGCTCGCGGGCAACCGCGCCCTCGAGGACGTCGCCGAGACACTGGGACAGCCGACTGTACGGGTGGGTTCATGGCGGTCGGCCATCTTCGAGAAGCTCGGTCTCTCCACCCAGGAGGAGCTCGAGGACTTCGCGCGCGCGAGTGGTATCCTCGAGGCGGAGTCGTCGGGAGGACAACGGTGAGCAACGGCGACACTTCGATCGAGCGGATCGGCGAGTTTCTGCGCCGCATGGGGGCGCTGACCAACGAGCAGGTCGAGCACGTACTCGCGGTACAGCGGGAGGCCCCGGAGACGAAGTTCGGGCAGGTTGCCGTGGAGCTCGGCTACATACGCGAGGAGCTCATCGACCGGTTCCTCTCTTCTCACCGGGCCGGCTGAAAGAACGGGCCGGCTCAAACCTTACAGGAGTAACACCAATGCAGGAAATTCGAGAAATGGCCGTGATCGGCGCGGGTGCAATCGGCGCGGTCTACGGGACCTTGCTGCACGCGGCCTACCCGGGTCGCGTCCGCTTCGTCGCAGACAGCGTGCGGGCCGAGCGGCTCGCCGCCTCGGGAGTCATCATAAACGGCGTCTCCCACGCCGTTCCCGCTGCAAGCCCGGAGACCATCGAGGTGCAGCCGGACCTCATCATCGTGGCGGTGAAGTACCATCATCTCTCCGCCACCATGGAGCTCATAGAGAGGATACGGCACCCCGACACCATCGTGCTGTCTATCCTGAACGGGATCGACAGCGAGGAAATCATTGCATCGCATATCGGCTGGGACCACGTTCTCTACGGCATGGCTCTCGCTATCGACGCGGTGCGGACGGGGAACGAGATTACGGTATCCTCCAACGGGACCATCTACCTCGGCCGCGCGGAGAACGCCGAGGTCGACGCAGAGGTTGCGGCCGTGCGCGACGCGCTTGCCGGTGCCGACATTTCGGTGGAGGTACCGGAAAACATGCTGCGGATGTTGTGGTGGAAGTTCATGATCAACATCGGAGTCAACCAGGTCTCCGCCGTGCTCGGCGCGCCCTACCGCGAGTTCCAGGAGAACGCGCACGCCCGGGCTCTCACCGACACGGCGATGAACGAGTGCGTTGCCCTGGCCCGGGCCGAAGGCATCGACCTCAGCGAGGCGGATATAACCCGCTGGCACGATGTGCTCCAGCGTCTCGCGCCGGAGGGCAAGACCTCCATGCTGCAGGACATCGAGGCGGGTCGGAAAACCGAGGTTGAGATGCTCGCCGGACAGCTCACAGAGCGCGCGGCGCGCCACGGCATCGAAGCTCACTGCAACGAGGCCCTCTTCCACATGATCAAAGTATACGAGGCCCGCTCCGGCGCGGTATCCTAGTCTGATGGCGGACATCATGGATGCAGAGAGACTGCGCGCGCTGCTGACCGATCTCTGGGACCTGTTTGAGCGAGTTTACAATCTCGACGAATCCCTGCAGGGGCTGGTTGATCTTCTCGGCGAGCGGGTCGGCGCGGATCTTGTTACGGCATATCTCTTTCACGAGCGCGGACGGGAGCTCCGGCTTCATGCCGCGAGAGGGTCGGTGCCCGGTGATTCTGTTCCGGCGAGGCTGCCGCCGAAGGAGGGGGCGGTCGCTGAGGCATTTTCCCGGCATACCACGGTCTGCGACGCCGATGATGTCTCCGCCGGGCCGCTGCCGCGCGAGGACCTGCCCGGGTTTCTGATCGTGCCCCTGCAACGCGGGAGGGTCAAGCTCGGGGTGCTCATCATGCAACACAGCACCGAGGGGTTCTTCACCGCAGACCTCGCGCGCGGATTGCGCAGCCTGGGATCCCATCTGGCTTCCACCGTCGACAGTGTAACGGCGTTTACCGAGCTCCCCGAGGAGCGCCAGCCGGCTCCGGCGGCCGAGCAGGAGGAGACAGAGGCGACGCTCGTCTATGGACGAATTGCCGCGCCCGGCACGGCGGTCGGCCGGGCGGTCCTGCTCGACCAGGTCTGGAGCCCCGATGAGCCCGAAACCGGGGACGCCGAGGCGCCGTCGGAAGAGAGCCGGGAGGAGGCCGGTTCCCGACTCGACGCCGCCCTCGCCGCGAGCGAGCAACAACTCGAGCGGCTGCGGCGTGACGCCGAAGAGCGCCTCTCGGAGGTCGCCTCGGTGATCTTTACGTCTCACCTCCTTATGCTTCACGACGAGCACTTCTCCGGCCGCATGCGCTCCTGCGTCGCCGAAGGCCGATCCCCGCGGCGTGCGGTCATCGACACGGTGAACCACTACGTGGAGGTCTTTTCTTCCATGGAGGAGGCCCGCTTCGGCGAGAAGGTGCAGGATGTTCAGGACCTCGGGCACCGCATTCTCGCCAATCTCGAGCACCGCGACGGCGAACCGGCCGACTACAACGGCCAGATCGTGATCGCCCGAAACATTTTTCCCTCGGAGCTCATGATGCTCGCAGCCCAGGCTGTCGAGGGTGTCGTGTTCCTCGGGAATGGAGTTACTGCACATATCGCCATCCTCGCCCAGTCTCTGGGGCTGCCGGTCCTCATAACCGGTGATCCGGCCATACTCTCGGTGCAGGCCGGCACGCTTCTCTACCTGGACGCGGACCGTGGCGTACTCCACATCGCCCCGAGCCAGGAGGTGCTTGGAGAGAAGCACCGCGAGGTGGCGGCCGCAGAGAAATCCGCGCCGCTGCAGACGAAGTGCGGGGCACGGGTCTACGTCATGGCCAACGTCAACATCATGCGAGACGCCAATACGGCACGCGAGCATGCCGCGGACGGCATCGGCCTTTACCGCAGCGAGTTTCCCTTCATCATTCGAAACGATTTCCCCTCCGAGGACGAGCAGTATCAGATCTACCGCAAGATCGTGCAGCAGATGCCGGACCGGGAGGTAGTGCTGCGAACCGCCGACATCGGCGGGGATAAGCTGGTTGACGGCTCCTCACCCCAGGAGCAGAACCCCTTCCTCGGCGTGCGGGGTATTCGCTTTTCCCTCGCCAACCGCAATCTGTTCCGCGACCAGCTTCGCGCCATGCTTCGCGCCGGCCACGACGCGGATCTCCACATCATGTTTCCCATGGTCTCCTCGGTGGACGAGATCGAGATGGGGCGGGAAGAGGTGGAGCGCTGCATTGCCGACCTGTCCCGAGAGAGCATCCGCCACAACGCCTCCCCGAAGATCGGTACGATGGTGGAGCTCCCCTCGGCCGTGGAGGCCATCGGGGACATAGCGGCAACCAGCGATTTTCTCTCCATCGGCAGCAATGATCTGGTGATGTACCTGCTCGCCGTGGACCGGACCAACGAACATCTCAGCGATCTCTATCGCGACTATCACCCGGCGGTGCTCAAGGTGCACAAGCGGATAGTGGACGGCATCGGCGACAGGCTCGATCACCTCTCTGTCTGCGGCGACAGCGCAGCAAGCCCCGTGATGCTCCCCTTTTATCTCGGCATCGGCATTCGGCGCTTCAGTGTCGCCCCGTCCCGCATTCCGGGGCTCCGTCACCGAATCGGGAATCTTACGATAGAGGACGCGCAACGAATCAGCGGCGAGATGCTCGGCATTCGGTCAATCCGGGATATGGAGGAGTACCTCGAGCTCGCCGACGCCGGCAGCTTGACCGACGCCGCGGGCGTTGCTACAGTTCGCAGACCGTGAGAATTACAGCAGCCGTCTTCGACATGGACGGCATCATCTTCGACACCGAGCGCCTCTCCTTCGAAACCTTCAGGCAGGCCTCCGAGGAGGCGGGCTATGAAGTCTCCCACGAGGCGTTTCTCGCGAGCATGGGACTTCCCCGCAGAAACATTCCGCCCAAGCTTGCCGAGGTACTCGGCGCCACGTTCCCCGCAACGCAGGTGCTCGATCGTTCCTACGAGCTCCTCGAGTCCGCCGTCGAGCGACACGGCCCGCCGTTGAAAGCCGGCGTGGAAGAGATCCTCGATGCCCTCGGCGAGCGGAGTATCCCGGCAATCGTCGCCACGTCGACCGACACCGCCACCGCTCGGGCATACCTCGACACCGTCGGCCTCCTGCAGCGTTTCATCGGGGTGGTCGGCGGCGATCAGATCGAGAGAGGAAAACCCGACCCCGACATATTTCTGCACGCCGCCGGGGAGCTCAAAAAGCCTCCCGATCGGGTTATCGTGTTCGAGGATTCGCTGAACGGCGTGCGCGCGGGCGCCGCCGCGGGCATGCGGGTCATCATGATCCCGGATTTCATCGAGCCTTCCCCCGAAGTCCGCGCCATGGCCTTCGCCGTCGTGCCGTCCCTGCATGAAGCGGCGACGATGCTCGATACCTTACTCGCATAGACGGAGCATTGCGGTGAATCGTTTCATACATCCTGCCCGGACCGGCCGCGCCGTCCGCGAGCCCGTAGATATCACCTTCTACGCCGTGAACGGCTTTCTCGCCCTCATGAGCGTGATCATTGCCGTCGTCGGCGCCGCGGAAGGGGCGGCGACGACCGGCGGAACGACCCGGCACCTCGCCGTCGCTGCGGCCTTTGCGGCGGCCTGCGCCCTTCCGACGCTTCTGTCGGCGCTCGAGGACCGCATCGCCGGACGCTTCCCGCACGGGCGCGCGCCGCGGGTAATGCGGTTTGTCCGCACCTTCTACGTCCACGCATTCTACGGGCCCTACTTCGCGGAGGTGATACTGCTGTCGCAGGCGGTGTGGGGACCGCTCTCACTCGACGGCCTGCTTGCCGGCCTCGAGGAAGCGGTGTTCGGATTTCAGCCGGCCCTGGCCTTCTCCGAGGCGCTCTCCCATCTCCCGTGGGTGAATGAGCTCCTGTTCTTCGGGTATTTCTCCTACTACCTCATTCTCACGACCGGTTTCTGGATCATGTTCCTGCGCGGGTGGGATGAGGCGGCGAGGCGCGCGGTGTTCATCACCATCACCGCGTTCGCCCTCCTCTACGTCTGGTACGTCTTCTTTCCCGTGCAGGGGCCGAAGTACTTCTTCGAAAGCCTCAACAGGAGCTGGTACGGCGAGTTCGAGGGTTACCTCTTCGTGCCGCTCATGCGTGCGGTATTCGATCGGATGACACTCGCGGGGGCCGCCTTCCCGTCATCTCACGTCGCGATCGGCCTCATCGCGATCGTACTTCTGCGCCCCCACCTTCCGCGGCTGTTCCGTCTCTACCTCGCCCTTTTCGTACTGCTCTGCGTGTCGACCGTGTATATCTACGCGCACTATGCGCTGGACGTTGTGGCAGGGCTCGTGGTCGCGCCTGTGCTTCTGTGGGCTGCAAAACGGCTCTATCAAAGAGTACGGTGAATAAAAAAACGGCGGCGCCCCGGATGGGACGGCCGCCGTTCATGGTTTCCAGTCGTGCTTTATGCACCGGCCTATCGCCGGCGCACCGGCGGGATGCCGGAATCGGATGACCGAATTCTACTCACCCTTGATCCCCTCGCTCGGGGTGGCAATGATCGGGTTGAGGAAGGGCATGAGCTCGCGGAGGCGAGCGCCCACGTCCTCGATGATGTGCTTCTCGTTCTTTGCCCGCAGCTCGAGGAACTTCTTGCCGCCGGTCTCGTTTTCCTTGACCCAGCCGTCTGCGAAGGTGCCGTCCTGGATCTCCGCGAGGATCTTCTTCATCTCCGCTCGTGTCTGGTCGTTGATGACGCGGGGACCTGAGACGTAGTCGCCGTACTCCGCGGTGTTGCTGACCGAGTAGCGCATGTAGTTCAGACCGCCGCGGTACATGAGGTCGACGATGAGCTTGAGTTCGTGCATGCACTCGAAGTACGCAATCTCGGGCTGGTACCCGGCTTCCACGAGGGTTTCGAAGGCGGTGGTGACGAGGCTCGATACGCCGCCGCAGAGGACCACCTGCTCACCGAAGAGATCGGTTTCAGTCTCCTCGGCAAAGGTCGTCTCGAGGACGCCCGCACGAGTTGCACCAAGCGCCGCGGCGTAGGAAAGGGAGAGCTCCTTCGCCTGACCGGTGGCGTCCTGCTCGATCGCAATGAGCGCCGGCACACCGCCGCCTTCCTCGTACGTCTCGCGCACGCGGTGACCGGGGCCCTTGGGCGCCACCATGGCGATGTCCACGGTCTTGGGGGGCTTGATGGTGCCGTAGCGGATGTTGAACCCGTGGGCAAACATGATCATCTGCCCGTCGCGCAGATTCGGCGCGATGAACTCATCATATACCGCGGGGGCGCGTGTATCGGGGACGAGGACCATCATGACATCGGCCCACTTTACCGCCTCGTCGATCGGGAGCACCTTGAGGCCCTTCTCCTCTGCACGCTTCGCGCTCTTGCTCCCGGGCCGGAGCCCGACACGTACCTCGACACCGCTGTCCTGGTGGTTCAACGCATGCGCGTGCCCCTGAGAACCGAATCCGATGACTGCAAGACGCTTTTTATGCATCAACTCCGGGTTCACATCTCGGTCGTAGTAGACCTTTGCCTGTGCCATACACTCCTCCTAAAGGAATAAAAGAATCGCGGGTCCGCAAATCAGATCTTCGAAGCGGGAACCCCTGTACCATCTCTCCATACCGTTCCCGATCGGAGACACTTGGAGAGAGACGATGACGACATAGGCGGCCTTTGTCAATATTCTTTCACCGATATGCGAGTATTCTTGCATTTTCCGCCTCTTTCTGCATGCACAATCCGGTGCACGCAGGTTTTTGTTGTTGGCAGGCCGGTACTCTGCTATCATCAGGCCACTATCATGGCACCATCAACCTCACGGTCAGATGCCGAGCGCCTCGATCGGGACGACCCGCTGAAGAGCCTGAGAGACCGCTTCGACCTGCCCACCGGCGTGGTGTATCTCGATGGGAACTCCCTCGGCGCGCTCCCGAAGACTGTGGCCGACCGGGTACATCGGGTCGTCACCGAGGAGTGGGGCCGCGATCTCATTACGAGCTGGAATGTCCACGGCTGGATGGATCTCCCGTCCCGCGTCGGCGGACGCATTGCTCCGCTCATCGGGGCGGCCCCGAAAGAGGTCGTCTGCGCCGATTCCACGTCCATAAACGTCTTCAAGCTGCTCGCGGCAGCCCTGAGACTGAAGTCCGATCGCGGCATCGTCCTCTCCGACAGTGGGAACTTCCCGACCGACCTCTACGTTGCGCAGGGACTCGGCGAGCTCCTGGAAGGCACGACGCGCCTTCGGGTGGTGGAGGAAGAGACGCTCCTCGATTCGATCGATGAGAACACCGCGGTGGTGATGGCCACCCACGTCAACTACCGCACGGGCCGTCGCCACGACATGCAGGCGGTGACACGGCGCGCCCACGAGCGCGGCGCGCTCATGCTGTGGGATCTCGCCCACAGTGCGGGCGCCATGCCCATCGAGCTCGATGCGGTCGGCGCAGACTTCGCCGTGGGCTGCGGCTACAAGTATCTGAACGGCGGCCCCGGCGCGCCGGCGTTTCTCTACGTCGCCGAGCGACACCTCGACTCCGTGCGGCCGCCGCTGTCGGGCTGGCTCGGCCACGAGGCCCCCTTTGCCTTCGACCTCGAGTATCGCCCGGCCTCGGGGATCGAGCGAAATCGTGTCGGGACCCCGCCCATCCTCAACATGGCGGCTCTCGATGCCGCCCTCGACGTCTTCGACGGCGTAGACATGAAGCAGGTCCGGGAGAAGTCGGTCGCCCTGGCGGAGTATTTCATCGAGGTCGTCGAGGAACGCTGCGGCGAGTTCGACGTTGAGCTTGTGAGCCCCCGCGACGCGGAGGCGCGCGGGAGCCAGGTCTCCT
>JAWLDL010000062.1:0-9201 GCA_041686675.1 Spirochaetia bacterium
ATGTAGAGCATCGACGGAAAGCTTCCGCGGCCGTGGGGGACGTAGAGGCCCGCCGAGGGGATGGGGGTCGCGCGCTCGCCGGCGTAGACGCCGGGGCGCACCTCGGTGGTATGGAGGCTGCGGTCGAGCTGGGCTTCGTGCACACGGAACACGTTGTCCACGGCAAACTCGATGGCCGCTCGAACCTCATCGGAAATGAGCCCGGCCGCCGCGTCGAGCTCCTCCGGGGAGACGGCGATCGGCCGGTCGCCGAGCTCCACCCCGTCGAAGCGGGCGGTGTACTCGCGCAGGGCCGCATCGCCCCCGTCCCGTACGCCCTCGGTAATTTCGCGCACGCTGTCGCGTACGCTCTCGATATTCTGCTCCGATCGCGCGAGGATCTCCGCGCGCTCCCGTTCCGTCAATTCGGCCCACTGGTAGAATCGTATATTCATCGAGCCTACAGGCTACCGGCAGCGGCCCCGCCCGTCAACTTGCCTTTTTTGAACCAGTGCTGTAGGGTTTGTGGAAAACGTACCGAGCAAAGGTGGTCCGATGGTCATTAAACCGATGATCCGTAACAATATATGTGTCAACGCGCATCCGAAAGGCGCACGCCTCTACGTGAACAGGCTCGTTGACTACGTACGCTCGCAGAAACGAATCGATGGTCCCGCGAACGTGCTGGTTATCGGTTCATCGGCCGGCTACGGCCTGTCAACGCGTGCCACGGCGGCCTTTGCCTCCGGTGCCAACAGCCTCGGTGTGGCCTTCGAGAAGCCCGCGAGCGCGAAACGGCCGGCAACGCCGGGCTGGTACATGACCGAGGAGCTCGAGCGCCTCGCGCGCGCGGACGGTCTCTACGCGGAGTCCCTCATCGGCGACGCCTTCAGCCACGAGACGAAGCAGAACGCCATCGCGAAGATCCGCGAGAACATGGGCACCGTGGATCTCGTCATCTACAGCCTTGCCTCCGGCGTCCGCGTCGACCCCGACACCGGCGAGATGTTTCGCTCCGCCCTCAAGCCCATCGGCGAGAGCTACACCTCCTACACCCTCGACCCCTTCAATGAGGAGATCCGTGAAGTCTCGGTGGAGCCTGCCACGCAGGAGGAAATCGACGCCACGGTGAAGGTGATGGGAGGCGAGGACTGGGCGCTGTGGACACAGGCCCTTCTGGACGCGGGTGTTCTGAGCGAGGGAGCGACTACCCTTGCGTATTCCTACATCGGCAGCGATTTCACCCGCCCCATCTACCGTGACGGAACCATCGGGCAGGCCAAGGAACACCTCGAAGGCACCGCCGCCGAGCTCGATTCGAAGCTGGCCTCTATCGGAGGGAGCGCGGGGGTCTCGGTCAACAAGGCGGTCGTTACGCGTGCAAGCGCGGTCATCCCCGTGGTGCCCCTCTACATGACCATCCTCTTTCGGGTGATGAAGGAAAAGGGCCTCCACGAGGGGACCATCGAGCAGATGTACCGCCTCTTTGCCGAACGCCTCTACGCCGGCGGTGAGGTCCCCGCCGATACGGAAGGCCGTATCCGGCTCGACGACTGGGAGCTTCGCGATGATGTGCAGTCCGAGGTTCGCGCGGGCTGGGACAGCATCAGCGAGGAGAACCTCCGGGAGCTTGCCGACCTCGAGGAATACCGCAGCGAGTTCCTCCACATGCACGGGTTCGGTTTCGACGAAATCGACTACGACGAGGACGTGGACCTCTAGCGGGACGTCGACGGCAGCCACTACGATCACCATCTTATAGGAGCCTTATGTGAACATGGAGGCGTTCGTGCTGGGTACCGGCGGCATGATGCCGTTGCCCGGGCGTCATCTGACATCGGTACTGTTGCGCCGCGAAGGCGAGCTCTTCCTCTTCGACTGCGGCGAGGGCACACAGGTGTCGCTGCGCGCTCTCAATCTCCGGTGGAAGAAGATCACCGCGATTTTTATCTCCCACACTCATGCCGACCACGTCACCGGGCTGCCCGGGATGCTGATGCTTTCCTCTCAGGTCGATCGGGAGGAGCCGCTCTACATTATCGGCCCCCCGCGTATCCGCGAGTACGTGGAGATGAGCCGCCGGGTGCTCGAGATGTACATCAATTTCGACATAATCGTGCAGGAGATCGAGGATCCGCGCACCGCCGGTGAGGTATTTCCCGGAGCAGGCTTTACGGTACGCTCCTTTCCTCTCTATCATACACGTGATTGCGTGGGATACAGCCTTACCGAGGAGGATAGGCCCGGAGTGTTCCATCCGGAAAAGGCCGTAGAGCTCGGCGTTCCGCGCGGCCCCATGTGGTCGCAGCTGCAACAGGGAAACAGCGTCTCACGTGCCGACGGGACGGTTGTGGAGCCGTCGCAGGTCATGGGCGAGCGCCGTCGGGGGCGCAAGTTTTCCTACGTCACCGATTCGCTCCGCCACCGAAGTATCGAGCGGGAAGTGAGCGGCTCGGATCTCCTCATATGCGAGGGTATGTTTGAGAAGTCTCTGCGTGAGACCTCGCAGGAGAAGCGCCACATGACGGCCTACGACGCGGGAAAGCTTGCCAGGCAGGCAGGTGGCGTGAAGCGACTGGGCCTCATTCACTTCAGCCCGCGATACACCAGGAAGGATCTGAAGCGCCTGGAGGACGAGGCGCGCGAGGAGTTTCCCGCGGCGTTCCTCACGCGGGATCGCCAGACCATCGAGATTCCGTACGAGGAGTAGGCAGAGTAGGCGATGATACGGGTCACCGACGTCACAAAGAGCTACGGACACGTAGAGGCAGTACGGGGCGTGAGCTTCGAGGTGAATCAGGGGGAGGTCTTCGGGCTCCTCGGACCGAACGGGGCGGGGAAGACCACGATTCTGCGGATGCTCACCGGCTACCACTTCCCCACCTCGGGCACGGCAACCGTCAACGGACATGACGTCTATACCGATCCCCTCACCGTGAAGCGCAGTATCGGATATCTACCCGAGAGCGCGCCGCTCTACACCGAGCTCAACGTGATGGAGTATCTGCAGTTTATCGCCGAGGCCCGCGCGATTGCACCCGCAGAGCGTGACGAGCGCATCGACTGGGCTATTCACGCGTGCGGCCTCGAAGACGTGGTCTACCGCTCCATCGACAATCTCTCCAAGGGCTACCGCCAGCGCACGGGCCTCGCGCAGGCCATCATCCACGACCCCGCCATCCTCATCCTCGACGAGCCGACGAGCGGTCTCGACCCGAACCAGATCATCGAGATTCGCCGGCTCGTGCGCGAGCTCGGATCGGCGAAAACGGTGATCCTCTCCACGCACATCCTGCAGGAGGTCGAGGCCGTCTGTGACCGGGTGCTCATCCTCAACCGCGGCAGAGTGGCGGCGGAGGGTACCACAGCGGAGATCGCCGCCGGCATGAAGGGCGAGGACGTATTCCTCTTCACGGTGAAGGGAGCCGGGGAGCAGCCGGTCCGCTCGGCGCTCGGCAACCTGCGCGAGCTGCAGCGCATAGAGCATATCGAATCGACCGGCGTCGGGCCGGCCGCGCGCACCGACGTGCAGGTGACCCTCGGCGGAGCGCCGGAGGGCGGTGAGGCCGGCTCCGAAGCGCCGGAGGGCGGTGAGCTTATCTTCGACTGGGCGGTCTCCGAAGGGTTCAAGCTGGTCGGCCTCGAGCGCAAGCGCTACAGCCTCGAGGATGTCTTCATCAGTCTTACGACCGAGGGGCAGCCGTCATGACGCGTCGCGCGTACGAGATCATCACCGCGGCCCTGACCATCGGTATCGTGGTCCTGGTCGCGCTCAACAGCACGGTCTTCTTCTTCCGTCTCGACCTCACCGAGAATAACGCGTTCACCATTTCGGAGGTCTCCCGCAATCTCTTTGCCGAGATCCCCCAGGAGGTCACCATCACCTACTACGTCTCCGACCGGCTCAGAAACCGGGCCGTGGAGACGCAGCAGATCATCGACATCCTCAACGAGTACGCGGCGTACTCCCGCGGGCGCATCAATGTGCGCATCGTGGATCCCCAGCAGTCCGAGGCCGTCGAGCGTGCCGAGGAACTCGGCGTCGTGCCGCAGCAGATAGAGGTCATCGAGGAGGACCAGCAGAGTCTCGCCGTCGTCTACACGGGAGTGGTCGTCGAGTATCTCGACGATTACGAGACGCTGCCCGTGGTGTTCGATCCGGGAACGGTGGAATACCGGCTGACCTCTACCATCCGCGATCTGGTGCAGGGGGAGGAGGACGTCGTCGGGGTCCTGCTCGGGAAAGAGGGTGAGAACCTCGAGAACAACTACCGCTTCCTCGCCAATCAGCTCTCGCAGAGCTTCGAGGTGCGCACGATCCGCCGGGGAGAGGAGATTCCGCCGGAGGTCACCGTGCTCCTCGTCATCGGCGGGCCCGGCCTCGACGAGTTCGATCTCTTTCCGGTCGATCAGTACCTGATGTCCGGGGGCAGCGCGCTCTTTGCAGTGGAGGGGGTGATGGTTGACGTGCAGCGCGGCCTCTCCGCGAGTGCGCCGGAGGACATGCCCATCCTCGATCTGCTTGCCTCCTACGGGGCGCGTGTCGAACAGGAGCTCGTTCTCGACACCCTCAATCGCCGCATCCCCGTGCGCCGACCGTCCGGACAGGTGACGGTTCAGACGCTCGAGCCCTATCCCCACTGGGTCAGCATCCGCGGCTCGGGGGCGGACCGCGAAAATCCCATTACCGCCCGCTTCCCGGGGCTCGACCTCTACTGGCCGTCTCCGATTACCGTGACCTCCGATAATGCGGAAGTGCTGCTGGAGACCTCGCCCGAGTCCTGGCTGATGCAGGAGCAGTTCCCGATCGACCCGAGCCGGCCGGTTGCCTTCGAGCGCAATCGCTCCGAGACCCTGGGGCGGCACGTGGTCGGGGTAGCTCTCAGCGGGGAGCTCGAAAGCTACTTCGCCGACGGCCGCATCCCCACACGAGAGGGCGAGGAGCGGGAGTGGAGCTCCCCGGTTACCTCGACCGACCAGGCACGGGTGGTGGTGATCGGCGACTCCGACTTTGCAAGCAACCTCATCCAGTACACCGAGAGCGACTACAACCTGGATTTCACGGCGAACGCCCTCACATGGCTATCGAACGACGAGGATCTCCTGCAGATCCGCACCCGAACAACCCGCGATATGCGACTCTCCGCCATTGAGGAGCCCGGGTTGAGGCGAAGCATCGTCCGGGTTGCGGAGGCCATCAACATCTACGTCATGCCGCTGCTGGTCATCGCCTACGGCGTCGTTCGTTTCCTGCGACGCCGCGAGCGCGCGCACGCGGGGGGCCGCAACGAGAGCGAGGCAGAGTGATGACACCGAGAACGAAGCTCATCGTCCTTTCCTCAGTGTTCGTGGTCCTGCTTGCGACCTACATCGGCGGATCGCTCAGGATCTCCCGTGCGGGCAGGTCTCCCGTGGCCGGCGAGCCGCTGGTTTCAGAGGAGCAGGTCTCCGATGCGCGGGCGGTTCGGCTGACGGGACGCGGCGCAGCCACGGTGCTGCGCCAGCGCGCGGCCGGGGAGTGGTCGGTACGTATCGGGGACGGGCTGTTTCCCGCGGATGGTGAGCGCGTGGAGGGCTTCCTCGAAGCGCTGGCGGGTCTGAGGTCGGTTCGGGTCGCTGCGCGTGGGGAGGAGTACTTCGAGGATTTCGGTGTTGACGAGGAGGCTGCGCGAGTTGCGGTGCTGCTGGATGAGAACGAGGAGGTGCGTGGCAGGTTCCTCTTCGGAGATGTCGCGGCAGGCGGCGGGCGGATGTACGCGCGGATCGGTGGTGCGACCGACGTGCTCATCGTGGATCGTGACATCGGCTTCTACTTCGGCCAGCAGCCACCCTACTGGTCGGACCTGCGGCCGCTCCCCGATGATCTGCGTGCCGGCGGCATTACCCGGCTCTCGGTCGAGGCGGATCTCAGAATCGATGACGAAACGCGGGTAGTGGACAGTTTTACCGTGTTTCGTGAGCCTGCCGCCGGCGCCTCCTCGTGGCGGCTCGAGACCGCCGATGGAAACCTGCGGGAAGAGCTCAGCCAGGATGAGGTCGAGGTCTGGGCCGGGCGCATCGCGGAGCTCGAGGCGGCAGCCTTCGTCGCGGACCCGCCGGTTGATGCCGGGCTTGCCGATCCCCAGGCACGGCTCATTTTCGAGGACGAGAACGGACGGACCTTTGAGCTCCGAATAGGGGACCCTGCCGGAGAGGCCCGGTTCTACATGCGGGTAGAGGGGCCCGGCGTGGACACCGCGGACGACGGGGAGCCCTATCTCTATACCGTGGGCACCTGGCAGATCAGGCAGGCATTCCGCAATCGGGACGACATTGTTGCGTCGGCCGGTCGTGGCTGAGCGGGGGACTACGCTTCGGTCTCGCTCAGGTACTGGCGGTAGCGCTGCGGGTCAGGACTGAAGCCCATGACGCGGCCGGGATTCTCGCGCGCCTTCGCCAGAGCCTGGCGGGCTTCACGCATCAGACGCCCGCCCTCGACGAGGCGGCCATTGCGGGAGCTGAGGCCGAATGCCGGTCGGCCCGCTGAGCGCGGCACGCGGGCGTCGCTGCTCTCACCTGCGGGTCCCGCGCTGCGGCGCTGGAAATCCTCCACCAGCCTGATAGCCTCGTGCAGATTCACGTTCGGAAACAGGATGCAGAAACTGCGCCTGCCGTACTCGAAGATGAGATCCTCGAAACCGAAGAACCCGACCAGTGCCGAGGCAACCTCTCGATAGGTATCGCTGCCGCGGGCCAGCTTGGGGTACTCGATGAAGCAGATGCTGAGGTCCTGATCGTTTGCCGCGGCCCGCTCGAGCTCGAGGCTGAGGCGTTTCTCCAGATGCGCTTCGGGACTGAGCCCGCTCTGCGGAGAGAAGAGCCCCGTGTCGATGTCGTCGGTGCCGGCTTCGGCTGCCCGCGGAGGCTCGGGTGCGGGCCCGGTCGGAGGCCGGCGACTGTCCCCCGTCGGGCGGCGGGCCGCTGCCGCGTCGGGTGGCTCCGGGCCGGTCGAGGCGGTCGCGGCGGGCCGGTCAGTGGGCCGCGGAGCGGGGCGCAGCAGCGTAATCACCGCCAGGATCACGGCGAGCAGGGCGAAGGCCAGTACCGCGATGAGAGCATCCCGGAGGAGGGTGAAGATATCGCGGCGGTCGAGTACGGTGTAGACACCTTCGAGGATGAGTGAGGACCCGTCGGGCAACCGCACGGAGCCCGAGAGGCGAGCCTGGGTCACCCGGTCGTAGGTGAAGCGCGGTACCTGCCGGCCGGTCTCGTCGAGAATACGTCTGTCGCGTGCCCACAGATACTCAACGTTCTCCTGAACGCCGTAGGCGGCGAAGGCCTCTACCCGGTCTGCGGGAGGACTCGCGCTGCGGAATGCCCGCTGCACCACCCGGGAAATCGGTATGTCGGCCTCAGCGGCCAGATCGCGTATCTCCGTCTGCACGAGGCGAAAACGTTCCTGGGCCCCGGTGAGGTTCGCCTCTCGCACCGACCCGAGCCGAACCAGCAGAACGGTTGCCACTGCAATGAAGAACACGACGGTGACCACGGTGTAGACCAGTGTCAGACCCCGCTTCATGGTCCCGATTATAGCTTAAAATGGAGATTCGTGCACATCCTTTGATTCCGGGGGTCGCATGCTTGTATGCTTTAAGAGGAGGAAACGTCCTATGCTTCGCAGTCGCACGCTCCCGCCGGGCTGGTACCCGCAGCGGGAAGAAGCCGTAAAACGGCAGCTCGAACAATGGCAGGATGCCGCTGGCGATGAGCGCCGCTTCGAGGCGGTGGTGGTTCCACATGCCGGCTGGGACTTCTCGGGCGAGCTTGCGTTCCGCACCATGCAACGTCTCGTTCCCGATCCGGATGTGGTTGTCGTGGTGGGTGGACATTTGCGTGCGGGGAGCTCCGTGCGCATGGCCCCGGAAGAGGGATACGAGACGCCCCTCGGCGCCATCGAGGCCGAAAGCGGTCTGCGGGCATTTCTCGAAGCCCGTGTGGAGATTGCCGACGACACCGTGCCCGACAACACGGTCGAGGTGCAGCTCCCGATGGTGAAGTTCCTGTTTCCCGCCGCGCGCGGCGCCTATCTCAGGTCTCCCCCCGATGACCAGGCACTGCGCCTCGGTGAGGAACTTGCCGCCTACGCCGTAGAGACCGGACGGCGCGTCGTGGTGATCGGTTCCACCGACCTCACTCACTACGGACCCAACTTCGGGTTCACGCCCAGGGGTATCGGTGAGGACAGCCTCAAATGGGTTCGCGAGGAGAACGACCGCGGGTTTCTCGATGCAACCGTCGCCATGGATGCGCGCAGGGCCATCGACCATGCGCTTTCGAATCACTCCGCCTGCTCACCCGGGGCCGCCGCAACCGCCGTAACCTTCGCCCACAGCCGTGGCGCGCGGAACGGCGTGCTCATCGGGCACGCAACGAGCTACGAGAAGCATCGCGATGTTTCCTTCGTGGGCTACGGTGGTGTCGGTTTCGCCGCATGAGTAGCGCCACCGCCGGCGCCGTCAGTCTTTCCGGGTAAGCACCCGCGAGAGCCGTTCGGCTGACCATCTCAGCGCCTCGGCGAGTACCTCCGGGGTGCGCCTCACGTCGAGCTCACCTTCCATGAAGGCGGCTGCTGCGGGCAGAATGCTGTACCACAGCTCCCGGTCGTCGCTCTCCGCCTCACCGAGCAGGCGCGCCGCTGCACCGTCCGGAACCGACAGGGCCGACACCTCTTCACCATACTCATTGAGCCACTCGATTCGACTCGAGATAGACGGCACCGCGAACCGGCGCACGCCCGTATCCGTCGCCCCGGCAGCCGGCGGGCCGAATATCACCTCGGCATCGAGTGTCGAGATCTGTCGCTCGAGGTTCTCGCGGTAGCGGGAAAGCCTGGGTGTTCGGTACACCCGCCGTCCCGCCTCCTCGGCCGAAGTGGTCTGAGGGTCCGCGAGCACCAACTCCATGAGTGCCGATTGTGTCGGGTGAAGCCGCGTCTCGGTACCCCGGAAATGGGGATAGAGGTAGCTATCGCGTGCGTACGGCGCGCCGTCGGGGTAGGCGAGATCGGCGCCGAGAAGGTGGATCCGCCGGGCCCCGAGGGAGACCGCCGCCGAAACGGCCGCCTGGGTGACGTTCCCCCCTGCGCCGTCGATGGTCGGGAGCTCGGAGAAGCGTCTGCGCAGGAGCCGGGCAAGTGGATAGGCGGTGGTTGCGAGCACCGGACGCGCGGCGTGACGGAGCACC
>JAWLDL010000063.1:0-9146 GCA_041686675.1 Spirochaetia bacterium
TTTTAAGCGCCATTGCAACCCCCGAGGCTGAGGAAATCCGGACGCAGAAGGAAGAGATCCTTCGTCAGCGCTACGAGAAGCGGGCCCGCAAGGTTGTCGTCAAAGTCAAGAACGAGCCGACTCAGGGGCTCAAGGGCTGGCGCGACGTCATCGACCCCCATCCCGACGTAGCGTCCGGCAAGTTCAATCAGGCCGAGTTTGCGGCCGACCTCTGGGAGGTCTACAAGGGCAAGGGGGCACCGGAGTATCTCGATCCTCGGGAGTTCTTCCACCGCACCTACATCACCGAAGGTATGGCCGGCCTGCTTCAGGCAGGTATCGATCGCCTCTCCGGAGAGGGAGGCGATCCGGTCATCGAGCTTCAGACAAACTTCGGCGGCGGCAAAACGCACTCCATGCTTGCGCTCTACCACCTTTTCGGTGACGTTCCGGCAACCGAGTTGAGCGGTGTGGATGCCCTGAACAACGGCAACATCGACAGCATTCCGCGGTCGGTATCCAAGGCCGTCATCGTCGGCAACAAGCTGCAGCCGGCGCGGCCCCGGACCATGGAAGACGGCACGGTCCTCAACACGCTCTGGGGCGAGCTTGCCTACCAGATCGGCGGTGCCGAGGGCTATGCAATGGTAGCGGAGGCGGACCGCTCCAGCACGAACGCGGGAGACGCGCTGACCGAGCTTTTCAATCGGTTTGCCCCCTGCCTCGTCCTGATTGACGAGTGGGTGGCCTACGCCCGCGAGCTCTACACCAAGGGCGATCTTCCGGCGGGCACTTTCGACAGTCAGTTTACATTCGCGCAGACCCTCTCTGAATCGGCCAAAAACGCAGACCGGACGTTCCTTGTCGTGAGCGTCCCGGCGTCCGACAACGAGATTGGCGGCGAGGGCGGCCGAGCTGCCCTCGATCGCCTGAAGAATGCGATCGGGCGCGTGCAGAGCCCCTGGCAGCCTGCTTCAAAGGAAGAGGCATTCGAAATCGTACGAAGACGGCTGTTCCAGGAGATTCGCGATTACAAGGCGAAGGATGCCGTCGTGAAAGCCTTTGGTGATCTCTACGACAAACAGCGACAGGACGTGCCACGCGAGGTCATCGAGGCTGAGTATCAGCGTCGTCTGTCACGTGCCTATCCGATTCACCCGGAACTGTTCGACCAACTCTATGAAACGTGGTCGACAATCGATCGCTTTCAGCGAACCCGCGGTGTGTTGCGCCTGATGGCGGCTGTCATTAACTCGCTCTGGGAGCGGGGTGACAGTGGACCGCTTATCATGCCGGCGAGCGTACCGCTCGACGACCCGGCCGTCCGCACGGAGCTCACCAAGTTCCTGCCCAGCAACTGGGTGCCGATCATAGAGCGCGATGTTGACGGACAGGACTCCCTGCCGAGGGCAATCGAGAAGGAAGTGATGAAGCTCGACCGCATATCTGCTGTGCGCAAGGTGGCCCGTACGATCTTCATGGCGACAGCCCCGATCACGCAGGGCGCCCATCAGGGTGTCGACCAGCGCAAAGTGACGCTCGGCGCACTTCAGCCTGGCGAGCAGGCGGCGGACTACAGCGACGCACTCCGTCGGCTCGCCGGGCGGGCTACGTACCTCTATTCCGACAGCGGTGTGTACTGGTACGGTGATCAGCCCACGGTTCGGCGTCTTGCAGATGATCGGGCCGCCCAGTTCCGCGACAAGCCGGACCTGATCCATGACGAGATCGTCACCCGCCTCCGCGAGGAAGTGAGAAAAGACAAGGCTGAGTTCGGCCGCGTACACGTTGCGCCGAGTAGCAGCGCCGACGTCCTGGACGAGCCCGACGCCGCGCTCGTCATTATCGACCCGTCACGTCCGCATCTAGCCAAGACTGAGGATTCGGATGCCCTGGAGTTCGCGCACGAGTTGTTGCACAATCGTGCGAACTCGCCGCGTGTCAATCAGAACGCGCTGGTATTCCTTGCCGCGGACAAGAGCCGCCTGTCGGAGCTCGAGGCAGCGGTCTCGCAGTATCTCGCTTGGAAGTCGATCGTACGCGATGCCGACGCAGGCGGGCTCAACCTCCAGCCCTCCCAGCAGCGCCAGGCGCAGGACCAGCAGAACTCGGCATCGACGACGGTGGATACGCGCATTCCGGAGACCTTTCAATGGCTCATACATCCCGTGCAGAAGGATCCGCGGGGTCAGGTGGAGCTGAGTGTACAGAGACTAACCTCCGGCGAAGGGCTCGCGGATCGCGTCTACCGCAAGCTCAAAGGCGACGGGGCTATTCTCTCCGTGATAGGCGGCGCCCGGCTCCGCTACGAGATCGATCGGATACCATTGTGGCGTGAAGGCGGGCATGTGAGCATCGGACAGCTCATGGAGGACTTCGCGCGGTTTCCGTATCTGCCCCGCCTGACGCGAGTTTCCGCCCTTCTGTCTGCGGTGCAGGAAGGCGTATCGCTCATGACCTGGGAGCGCGAAGGCTTTGCCTACGCCGAGCGCTACGACGAGAACGAAAAGCGCTACGTGGGTCTTCTTGCACAGCAGACACTGTTCACCACGCCGGAACCATCCGGCCTGGTCGTGAAGCCGGAAGTGGCGCGACGGCAGCTTGAGGAAGAGGCGACCCGGACCACCGGAGATGGTCCTGACAAGCGCCACGACGGAGGAAGTGACGGAGGTGGCCAAGGCGATGGCTCAGGCACGGGCGGGTCAGGGTCTGGAGGTCGTGGAAGTACGACGGACGAAAAGACGGTTGTTCGACGGTTTCACGGCGTTGTCGACCTTCCACCGGCGAAACCGGGGTCAACGGCAGGAACGGTCGCTGAAGAGGTGATTCAGCACCTCGTGGCTCTCGACGGTGCGAAGGTGTCCGTCAAACTCGAAATCGGCGCGGAGGTCCCCGATGGCATTCCTGAAGAGAAGCGACGGGTCATCGAGGAGAACTGCAGGACGCTGAAATTTGAGAGCTGGGGATTGGAGGAGCAATGAAGATTAGCACCATTCTGGATCAAATAGACCTCGGTGGCATGGCACTTCCGGAGTTCCAGCGCGGTTACGTCTGGAACCGCGAGCAGGTTCGCGGACTGATGGAATCGCTGTACCGGAACCATCCGGTCGGTACGCTTCTTGTCTGGACCACCCAGCCGGAAAATGCCAAAACCCGCTCGGATCAGAAGCTCGCGGGCAGCCCGGTCAAGCTCATACTGGACGGACAGCAACGTATTACGTCGCTCTACGGCATTATCCGAGGGAAGCCGCCGAAGTTCTTCGAGGGGAACGCGCAGGCGTTTCTCGACCTGTATTTCAACATCGATGAAGAGGTCTTCGAGTTCTACGGCCCGGTCAAAATGAAGGACAACCCCGCGTGGATCAACGTTACCCGTCTGATGCAGGAGGGCATAGGTGATTTCATCGGCCAGATGAACGACCGCGCGGACAAGCCGTTCGACACCAAGACCTATATCAACCGGCTCAACAGTATTTTCAACGTCAAAGAGCGTGACCTTCACATTGAAGAGGTGACGGGTGAAGACAAGACCGTCGACGTGGTCGTTGACATCTTCAATCGCGTCAATAGCGGAGGGACGAAGCTCTCCAAAGGTGACCTTGCGCTGGCCAGGATCGGCGCCGAATGGCCGGAGGCACGCGAAGAGATGAACCGGCGGCTCGCGAAGTGGCGTGATGCGGGCTTCGACTTCAAGCTCGAGTGGCTTCTTCGATGCGTGAACACCTACACGACCGGCGAAGCTCTGTTCGGCGCCTTGCGAAGCGTGTCGACGCCCGACGTTCAGGAGGGACTTGGGAAGGCCGAACAGTACGTCGACTATCTCATCAACCTCATCAGTTCTCGCCTCGGGTTGGACCACGATCGGGTCATGGGTAGTCGATATTCTTTTGCCACATTAATGCGCCTGCTGCGAATGAAAGGCGGCAAGATCACCGATCCGAAAGAGCGCGATCGTCTGCTGTACTGGTACATCCATACGTTCCTGTGGGGCCGCTACACGGGCTCAACCGAATCCATTATCAATCAGGACCTGGAGGCACTCGAGGATACCGATCATCCCGTGGACGCCCTCATCGAGCTGCTTCGCCAGAATCGTGGAGACCTTCGCATCGGCCCCAACGACTTTCTTGCCTGGAGCAAGGGCGCCCGGTTCTATCCCCTTCTGTACATGCTCACCCGCGTGTGGCATGCCAAAGATTGGGAGACCGGAGTCGAGCTTGCCAATCACACCCTCGGCGCCCAGAGCCAGCTGCAAATGCACCACATTTTCCCCAAGGCACTCCTGTATGACTACGGCTACGAAAAGCGTGAGGTCAATTCCTTGGCCAACTTCACCTTTCTCACCCAGAACACCAACCTCAAGGTCTCCGACAGACCCCCTGAGGAGTACCTGGCTGAGTACGCGAGCCGTGACAGCTCATTGCTTGAAAGCCATTGGATACCGACCGATCCCGATCTCTGGAAGCTGGAGAACTACGAGCTGTTTCTCGAGAAGCGCCGGGAGCTTCTCGCCCAGGCGGCAAATGACTTCCTGGACAATCTCCGCGGAGGCGAGGTGCCCGAGCGAGAACTCACACGCGCAGCCAGTGCGGAAATGGTCGGAGTTCCCGGCAGCATCGACTCCGACGCCGAACGTGTTCAGATCGAAGAGGCCAACCGCTGGGTGCAGGAGCAGGGCTACGCTCCCGGGGAGATCTCCTACGAGCTCGCGGACCGCGATAGCGGAATGTTGCTCGCGCTGATCGACCTTGCGTGGCCGGATGGGTTGCAGTCGGGGTTGAGTGAGCCCGTCGCCCTCCTGATCAATGAGGACCAAGAGACCGAAGAGCTAGTTGCGAGGGCGGGGTTTCGGTTTTTCACTTCGGCAGCAGACTTGAAGACCTACGTTGAGCAGGAATTGTCCATGGCGCCGACTGTTTCATAGGACGTGGCGGGGCGTGACGTGCTCGCACCAGCGCCGGCACTGTTTTTTCTGCGGCCGATGCGCCATAGTGTGATGTGGGGCGGCGCATATGCGATGGTTTATAGATCTCTTGTGGCGATTGTGGCTCCGTTTGAAGCCTTCTCGATCGCAGAAGAAGGCCGGTGATGGCGACTCGGGCTCTGATGTGGGTACCGGTCAGAACGTACCTGAACCCGCGGAGGTGCCTGTCGCCACCGATGAGCATGGGGGTCCGAGACAGCGTGAGCTTCCGATTCCGGATATGACCGGCGGGCAACGCGAACTCTGGTCGGGTAGTGAAACGCTGTCTACGAGTTCTGGTGTAGGCGATGACGAACCTACCCAAGATTCTGATGCGTTAGAGATAGATCAGGTACCGGAAAACGAGGCTCCGCTTCCTGCAGCTACCGAAGACGAAAGTGAGTTGCAGCCGTCGGAGGCTCTGGATGAAGCTTCTTCCGGAGGCTCGGACATTGCATCGCCGCAGTCTACCATGGCAGGGGAGCCGGAGGCCGAGCAACAATCCGAGCAAGAGCCTGAGGTTCAGCCCGAGCCGCAACCTCAACCTGAAGAGCGCCCAACACCTTCTCAGAAGGTAGCGTCACCACCACCGCCGGAACTCCGTCGCCGCCCCGGCAAGGAGTCCGAGCCGCGGGGTCACTACACCCAAAGGGTGGCGTCACCCGAAGTGCGACTCGATCCCGTCTCCGGCCGGTTCTGGCTCGTAATTCCTTCCCAGCGTGTTCCTGCAGACATCTACGACGGGGGAGAAGAGCACGTTGTTGATGTGTCGGTGGCGTTCATAGAAGATGCCAAGAGCTCTACAGGGCAGGATGGGTTTCGGGACCGCTCCAGCCATCTTGACGTCTGGGAGGATGAGGCGGACTATGTGCGTACTTCTGAGATATCTGTTGAGCTGGAGAAGAGCTTTTTCTGGCTCAGTGTGAAATACCCATCAGTGCTTAAAGAGAGAGAGTTCTCCTTCCATCAGGCGAAGGCAGACATGTACGTCTTTGAAGAAAGATGTGATACCCGCATCAGGATGTTCGACAGGTATGAGGAGCCGGAGCACCCGCACCCGCTCCCACGCGGGTTTCTGTGGCTGGTGCATACCGACGACATAGAAGTTCCGAAAAGCTACATTGTAGAAGAGGATACAAGGACATTCTGGGACCATTATCGCGTTACTGTCGTAGATACACGAGAACGTGACCGACTTCAGCTCTACAATGCCGAAGAGGGAGAACCGCTCGAGCTCATGACCAGGCTTCAGCCGCAGCTCGAGGGTGGACGCATCCAGGATGCTGAGCCCTCGCAGATGCCCGCCTTCACATCAGACCTGAAAGTGCATGTCCCGGCGAATGACCAGGAAACAGTTCAGCTCGTTCTGCACCGTGAGAACGCTCGCACTGCCAAAAGGCATCAGGTTCGCCCCGATGCCGATGCTGCGTTCGACCTTGGGGAGATGCTTGCGGACCGGGCCGGTGTGTATCGGCTTGATGTCGGAACATCCTCCAAACGGGACGACTGGGAAAGCATTTGGTTTCGCTGGTTACCCCACATCGCCTCACTTGACTATCCGCAAGATCTGATTCTTCCCGGGCCCAAGGGACACGAAGAAATAGTTGCCAAACTGGGGCTCTCTGGCCGGGCAGTTCCAGTCTTTGATGAAACTGGCCAAGAAATCGGGCCGCCGCGCCAGGGGGTGCTCTGCGTCCGGATGGCTTCGGGGCAGGATGAAAAGCAACTGTTTGTGGGAGGACCACGCAGACCACGCGGTGTCCCAATTGTGATTCGCCTTTTCAGACTCCGGTGGCGCCTATTCCAGGGGGGAGACCGCGGAAACTGGGTCGACACACCGCTGACTCTTGAGCGAGATCAGGTATCGGTAGGCTCGACTGCACTGATTGAGACGAGTGTTGGCCCGCGGGCCGCCCGAGGCCTTCGCTTCGAGCTTCGAAGCAGAAGCCAGACTGTCCAGGTTGCGAAGGCAGAGGTCTTGGGCGGCCAGTTCCACATCGCACTCTCCCAGTTTGACGCTACTGCGAGAGTGCACCGTGAAGCACTTTTTCTGATCGTAGCGCTCGGAGATAGCAAAGAAGCTGCTCCGACCACCCTGGCGGAGGTTGAGCCCATCGGATATCAGTGTCGGTGGTGTGAGCACGTTGCCGAAACGGGTGAAGAGCTGCTAACTCATGTTTCTGAAAACCACATTCGGGAGATTTTCGCGGCTCTGAGCTATGACGAAATTCGGCAGCGCCATGTGCCGGAGCTACCGCATGCGATCTACGAGTGCCCCTATTGCCAGGCCTACGTGAAAGCCGATGATAGCCGCGGATCCAGTCCTACGACGAGCATAAAGAACCACATCGACAAATTCCATGCGGGCAAACGTCACGCGTTCAGCAGTGTGGTGGATACCGACGAGATCCGTCGCAGAATAGACATTAACCTGCCGCACGTTTATCAGTGCGGTCTCTGCGGTGAGGATATCCGAATACAGGGAGAAGACAGCGATGAACCGCTCGTTCAGCATCTTCTCAAAAGCCATGGTGATGAACTTTGGGAGTAACCACCTATGCCTGAAGACCCTCTCAAGCTCTCGGAGGCCATCGGACGCTCATACAAGCGCTATCTCAGAAGCGCCTTCCGCCTGAAGCACCCTGAGCTCTCTGCAAGCTTTGACGCGGCCATTGACCAGTTTGACTTTACCAAAGGCCCGATTCTGGAGGCGACACCGCCCCTTGAGCAGGGAGATACGGTTGAAGAACTGATCGCCGGGGGTATCCTCGACGAGCACTTTCGTGATCTTGTTCCCATCGCGTTTCCCTACCTTGCCGGCAATCCGCTGTATCGTCACCAGAGTGAGGCGATCACACGACTGTCCGAGGGAAGAAACGTAGTAGTTGCTTCCGGCACGGGAAGCGGTAAGACCGAGAGCTTCCTGATTCCGATACTCGACACGCTTTTCAGACAGCACCGCCAAGGTGAGCGCCCCCTCGGCCCTGGAGTGCACGCGCTCATCCTGTATCCGATGAATGCTCTTGCGAATGACCAGCTGCGGCGGCTGCGCGGGCTCGCCCGGGCGCTTGACCAGGTAGCGCCGGATCTGGGCTTCACATTTGGGCGCTATATCGGCCAGACGAAGGATACGCAGCTCGACGCGCTTGAGCATTTCAAGCAGAACAATCCGGGACAGGAACCGGCTCCCGGGGAACTTCTCTCACGGGAGGAGATGCGTGACCACCCGCCCGCCATTCTCATTACGAACTACGCCATGCTCGAGTATTTGCTCGTACGCCCATGGGATTCTTCTCTGTTTGATGCGTTGCCCGGAGCCTGGCAATTCGTTGTGCTCGACGAAGCTCACACGTACAGCGGTGCTAAGGGAAACGAGATGGCCATGCTTCTGCGGCGCCTCAAGGACGCCATCGGCATAGCCGAACCCGGCCATATTCGCTGCATAGCAACCAGTGCAACGATTGCAGCGGAAGCGAATGCGGATTCCGGTGGTGTGCAGGAATTCGCATCGGCACTGTTCAACGAGCCCTTTTGTCCCGAAGACCTCGTAACCGCACGCCGCGTTCGTCCCCATGAAGACGCTGATGGGACAACAGTTCGGCGCGACGCGGAGTTTTACAATGATCTTCACGACGCTGCTACGCGTGACCGTGGCAATGGCGAGGCGGCCTCAGCGATCAAGGAAGTCCTTGTAAGACACGGCGAGTACCCTCTTCGAGCTTCGTCGGCGGACGTACCCGAGATGCTTTACGAGATTCTTCGCAACGATGAGTACGTTAGACGCCTTCAGGGCAACCTCGCAGACGGGCCGCGTGACGCTGCACAAATGGGACGCGTCCTGTTCCCCGACGCATCACCTGATCACGCGCCCGAGCAACTGGCAACACGGTTGATCGAACTGGGGGCTCGGGCGCGTTCCACCCCCGAGGCGGCTTCACTGATTCCCGCCCGCTATCACTACTTCGTGCGTGCGCCGGAGGGAGCCTTCGTGCAGTTCAGCCCGGAACCCCGGATTATGCTCGACCGGCGGCAGGAACGGAGTGGCTACCGCGTGTTCGAGGTCGGAGCCTGCAGGCGGTGCGGGCAGGAGTACATCATTGGCGCCAAAAGGGATGACTTCTTACGGCCGGTGGACGAACTGCGCGAAATTGAAGAGTCGGACTTCACCGGACATACACGCCACTACCTGCCGTTGAGCCGTACA
>JAWLDL010000064.1:0-9113 GCA_041686675.1 Spirochaetia bacterium
CCATACTGATCTCTCGGTGGAGGCCGACCTGACCCCCTACCCCGCGGCGGTGCGCCTCGAGGGTGCGGCCGCCGGCAGCACCCTCCGGGTCGACGACGCCGAGCGCTATCTGCGCGGCGGGCGAAGAGCTTCCCTGCAGCCGGTGCCGCAGCCCGACGGCGAACCCATAGAGCTACGCCTCATGCCGGGAGAGCGCCGGATTACCCTGCGTCGAGGCGACGCCTCGGCCTCCGCGACACTTCGGCTCTCCCCCCTCGACCGCCGGGTGCTCGAGGTGAGCTACGACGAAGAAGCGGAGTCCCTGAGCATCGAACGCGTGGAGGCAACAACAGACCCCGCCCTCGCGGAGGAGGAACAATGACAACGACCATCCGACGGCTGATCATCGTGAGCCTCGGGCTGCTTGCAGGTCTCGCAGCCTGGCCCATCATGGAAACACTGGTCCGGCTTCAGGCCGGGTTTCCGTCCGTTTTGGCCTTCACCGTATTGTCGGGTGCCCTCTTCGGACTCGTGTTTGGCGCCTTCTTCGGCTCGGCGGAGGGCATTATCTCCGGGAACGCCCGCCGTATTCGCCAGGCGATGCTCGTGGGAGGAGGCACCGGTCTTCTCGGCGGCATTGTCGGATTTCTGGTGGGTCAGGCGGCGCTCTTCATTCTCGGCGAGATGGTCTTCGGCCGCGCACGCGAGGTAACCTTCATCGGTCTGCCGCTTGCACGAGCTGTGGGCTGGGCGCTTCTCGGGGTGTTCGTCGGCGCGGCGGAGGGATTTCGTGCGCGCTCGCGGCTGAAGATCGGGATGGGGGTCGCCGGCGGCCTCATAGGCGGCATCCTCGGCGGCGCCGCCATCGAGTATGCCCGCCTCGTGCTTCCTGGCCTTGCCCTCACGCGGCTCGTCGGCCTGCTTCTCTTCGGGCTCCTCATCGCCCTGGCCTATGCCGTCATCGAGCAGCGCCTCTCCCACGGGGTGCTGCGCATTCTCAACGGTGGGCGCAAAGGCACGGAGTTCATACTGAATCAGCAGCGTTTCACCGTCGGCTCCTCGCCGGCAAGTGATATCATCCTCACCGGCTACAACAAGGTCGCCGATACCCACGCGCGCATCTGGGCCGAGGACGGAGAGCTGCAGATTTCCTCGGCTTCGGGGGCCGAGGTCATCGTCAACGACGAGGCCGTCACCCAGACGCGGCTTCGCTACGAAGACGTGATTAAGATCGGTACGGCGAAGCTATTCTACCGGCCCGAGTAGGAGGGAGAACATGAAACGTGCCATAACAGCCACGCTGATACTCTTGCTTTCGAGCGCCTTCGTGACGGCACAGTCGGTCACGATCTCCCAGATCGACGCCTCGCGTCTGCTTACCCGGCAGCTGGTGGATCTGTATGTGAGCCTCACCGACGACGCCGGAGAACCGATCGAAGGGGCAGGCCGGGGTGAGTTCCGGGTATCGGAGTCTACCGACGGCGAGGAGTTCGAGCCCGTTCCCGTCACGGATTTCAACGCCGGCGCAGCCGCCGAGGAAGGCATCACCTTCTTCCTGCTCGTGGATAACTCCGGGAGCATGTACGACACCCTCGAAGGTCGCCCGACCGACGAGAGCTCCAACCGGCGCATCGCCCATGCCCGGTCCGCCATCCGGACCTTCCTCTCGGGCATCGACAACCCCCGTGACGAGGTGGGGCTCGCCTCTTTCAACACCTTCTATACGATGCACGCCGAGCCGACCCGCGACACCGGCCGCATCGACTCGCTCCTCGACGACATCCAACGCCCGGAGCGGCGTGAGGCCTTTACCGAGCTCTATGCATCCATCCGGGAGGCGGTTGACGACGTTGCCGTCGCGGAGGGCCGCACCGCACTGATCGTGCTCTCCGACGGCGAGAACTACCCCTACCACGAGTACACCGGCGAGGAGCATCCGGAGTACGGTGATCGCCTGTTCAGTTACGGAGAGGCCGTGGAGCGGGCACAGCGAGAGGGAATATCGGTGTACGCGGTGAACTTCTCGCCGGAACGTGACTCCAACCTCGATGAGATCGCCACCGAATCGGGTGGGCGCGTATACGACGCGCGGAACCAGGAGGAGCTTGCCGCGGTGTATGAAGACATTCGCCGGCGCGTTCTCGAAGAGTACCGCATCACCTATCGCGCGACGGTCGCCCCCGCCGAGCGAAAGTACGTACGTGTCGAGTATCGGCGCCCGGGGGTCGTGGCCGAGACCTCGCGGTTCTACTTTGCAAACACCATATTCGGGACACCGTCCGAGCGGTTCGGGCCGCTGCTTATTATTCCCTTCATCGTTGCCCTTCTCGGCTGGTGGGTCATCCGGCGCCTGCGCTTCGCCAACCGACGACGCGACGCCAACCTCGAGGTCCTCGGTGATCGCACGCAGGTCTTTCCCCTCGAGCGCGGACAGACCGTGGTCGGCACGAGTGAATCGGCGGATGTGACGGTTGCGGGCAGCGGCGGGGGCCGCGGTGCCGGTGCAGGCGGCAGCCGGGGGCCGGGAACCGGCGGCGGGCCTGGAACCGGCGGGGCGGCGGCGACGGTCGTCTATGACGAAAAGAGTAACACCTACACGGTGCAGTCGGATGAAGAGATCCGCGTGAACAACCGCCCGGTGAAGAAGAAGAAACTCGAGCCCGGCGATGTCCTGACGATCGGCGAGAGCACCGTCGTCTTCGACGACACGCGGGAGTAGCAGGCCCCCGGGGCCGCCGATCGTGAATACCCTCCGGCGCCTGACGGCCGACCCGGCCCGCACTCAACGCGCTCAATGCCATGTTCGGGGTGGGGTCCGTGCTCGCCCCGATGGCGGCCGCCCGCTTTGCCGCCCGGGGAGCCCACGCGCTCAGGCTCGCCGGACGTCGGCCCGAGCGGGAATGACCCGGGGGATGAAGCAGGCGGCGAGGAGGACGGCACCGCCGAGAACCGCAAAGACCAGCCGGAATGCGTCGAGTCCACCGCCGAGCGTGTCCACCATAAGCCCCGAGCCGCCGGGCCCGAGCGCGCCAAGCGCAATGCCCGCGGTGAAAAAGACACCGTAGGCCGCTCCCCGCAGCTCGGGGCCGGCGACGTCCGCAACGAAGGCTTCAATAGTGGGGATCGACGCCGCCTGCCCGACACCCATCCCCAGATAGGCAAGAAAAACGATTGCGGGTGGCAGAAGACCGACCGCGGCAACCGAGCCTCCATAGATAACGAAGGCTGCGGTTGCCAGCCACCGTCTGCCGATGGCGTCCGAAAGACCACCGGCGAGCGGCTGCACTATGATGCCAGGCGCGTAGAGAAGGAAGAGGTAGAAGCCGGTGTAGCCCGGCCCCTCGAGGAGCCGAAGCAGGAAGAAGTCTGAGATGTCGAGAACGCTCCACATCGCCATTTCCCGGGTACCGGCGATCAGGATGACTGCAACGAGAACGCCGGCGACCGCCTTCAGCCCCGCTGCCGCGGCCGGCGTCGGTGCCGCCCCGGCCGCCCCGGCGGCCCCGGTAGCCCCGACAGGGCGCGCCGGCTGCGGGATAGCCCGTTCGGCGTCCTGCACCGTTGCGTAGACCCAGATCGAGGCGACAACGCCAAAAGGGCCGAAAATCAACGCAACGCTCTGCCAGTCGAGGCCGAACGTGACGGTAAGACCCGTCGTAAGAAGAGGTCCCAGGGCAAAGCCCACGGCGGCTCCGGTGCCGGTGAAGCCTATCACCCGTCCCTTTCCCTCAGGGAAGAGACGGGTGATGAGGACGTTCGCCACAGGGTGGTAGACACCTCCCCCCATCGCGGCAAGCAGCCATAGCGCATGCATCAAGCCGAGACCCGACGGGGGCACGAGGGCGAAGCATGCGATCGCCGCGCCGTTGACGGCGAGGCCCACTGAAAGCGTCCGGCGTGCGGATATGCGATTCGTCAGGAACCCGAAAAGAAGATTGCTTGCAGCGTAGGTGACGAGATACGTGCTCTTGAAAGCGGTAATGGTTGCGACGCTGTCGGCGAGAAAGTACCGGCGTATCTCGTCGTTCAGCGGGCTGAGGAAGATACTGAAGGCATGCACGAGTCCGTGGACCGCCGCGATGGCGACAACGCTCCAGAGATGGCGATTCGAGGCGGTTTGCACGCCTCCAGTTCTATCCGGTTCCCCGCCACCGGTCAAGCGTGTACGATGGGATCATGAGCACCGGAAGAATCGACGCTGTCCTCTTTGATTTCGACGGGACCCTGACGCAACCGGGGGTGCTGGACTTCGACCTCATCCGCGACGAGATCGGCTGCCCGCCCGATGAGGGTATCCTCAAGTTTGTCGAATCGCGGGAGACTGCGGAGGAACGGGCGCAGGCCGAAGAGATTCTCCTGGGCCACGAGCGGCGTGCCGCCGCGGAAAGCCTGCCCAATGAGGCCGCGGAGGACACGGTACGGCAGTTGCACCGGGCCGGGCTGCGCATCGCCATCCTCACCCGCAATACCCGCGAATCCGTTGAGCGGGCGTTCGAGAACTTCGAGCACCTTCGTTCGGACTGGTTCGAGCTCGTCATCACCCGGGACGAGGGCGAGCCGCTGAAGCCGGATCCCGGGAGCGTACTCGAGGCCGCACGCAGACTGGGTGTGCAGGCCGAGCACCTGCTGATGGTGGGCGATTATCGGCACGACATCGTGGCGGGGGCCGGCGCGGGGAGCTGGACCGCACTGATTCGCGGGGACGAAACGAAACCGTGGATGGAAGAGATATCTCCCGACTACGTGGTGCGATCACTTGGAGAGCTCCCGGGCATCCTGCGCTGGCATCGCCCCCTCGACACGGGAAAGCTTCCCAACGACATGCTCGCCTCCCTGCTGGATGAGGTCCCCGAATCCGGAGATGTTGTGATTGCTCCCGGCGTCGGCGAGGACGTTGCGGCGGTCGGTCTCAGCGGTTCTGAGATCCTGCTCGCCAAGAGTGATCCCATCACCTTTCCCACCGATCACATCGGCCGCTACGCGATCACCATCAATACGAACGATGTGGTGTGCTCAGGCGGCGTTCCCCGCTGGTTCCTCGCCACCGCCATATTCCCGCCGGAGACCACGGGACACGTAATACGGGAGATATTCCGTGAGATGCTGGCCGCGGCCGGGGAGCTCGGCATTCGGGTCGTCGGGGGGCACACCGAAATCAGTGACGCCGTGCGACGCCCGGTGGTCTCCGGCGCGCTCTTCGGCGAGGGCTCCGCCCACGGTATGCTGAAGAAACGGGACATACACCCGGGCGACCGCCTCCTGATGACCAGGCGCCCGGGCGTCGAAGGAACCGCCATCATCGCGGCGGAGTTCGGGGAGTTGTTGAGCTCGAAGGCGGTGAGCCCGGCGGTGATCGAGTCGGCCCTCCGCTTCACCGATCGCCTGGCGATACTACCGGAGGCGCGGCTCGCCGCCGAGAGCGGCCTCGCCGTGGCGCTGCACGACGTCACCGAGGGCGGAGTTGCAACCGCGCTCGAGGAGCTCGCTCGCGCCGCGGATGTCCGCGTTGAGGTGGAAATGGGCAGCCTCGCGCCCTATCCCGAAACCGAGACTCTCTGCTCCGCGCTCGGCGTCGATCCCCTCGGGCTGATCGGCTCCGGCAGCCTGATCATCGCTGTCCGCCCCGAGGGCGCAGCGCCGCTGCTCGACATTCTCACCGAGGCCGGCATCGACGCGCGGGAGATCGGTCGGGCTGTCGAAGCCGGGGCGGAGGGCACCGGCGGCGGGAGTGGCAGTGGTGGCGCCGGCGACGCGCCGGCAGGCGGCGGCCGCGTCACCGGCCACCGCGACGGTCGTCCGGTTCCCTTCCCCCGGTTCGAGGCCGACGAGCTCGCACGACTCTATCGCGAGGCCCCTACTCTCCGATGATCTTCACGAGCGCCCGCTTTCGCCGCCCGCCGTCGAACTCCCCGTAGAAGATCTGCTCCCAGGGCCCGAAGTCGAGCTTGCCGTCGGTTACGGCGACCACCACTTCCCGCCCCATGATCTGACGCTTCATGTGCGCGTCGGCGTTGTCCTCGCCGACATTGTGCCGGTACTTCGACACCGGCTCGTGGGGGGCAAGCTGCTCGAGCCACTCCTTGTAGTCCTGATGCAGACCCGACTCGTCGTCGTTGATGAAGACCGAGGCGGTGATGTGCATGGCGTTCACCAGCACGAAGCCCTCCTGCACGCCGCTGTCGCGCAGCGCTTCCTGAATCTGTGGCGTGATGTTCACGAGGGCCACACGGCTGTCGGTATTGAACCAGAGCTCTTTTCGATAGCTTTTCATGGAGACATTGTGCAGAGCTGCTACCTCGCGCGTCAACGGCGCCTTGCAATGTGCGGGCCCGGAGACATACACTTTTCCCATGATGAAACGGTTTATAGGTACGATGGCGGCGCTTGCGGCGCTCGCCGTGTTGGCCTCCTGCGCGACAGTTCCGCCGGAAGAGCGGATCACGTTCAACGAGACCTACATCGAGGACGGGACGCGGATGTTCGCCGAGCGCGTCGAGGTCTCCACACGTGGCGAAGGGAATGAGTACATGGTCGGCATCCGGGCCGTGTCGGACTCGACCGGGTACCTGTACTACGCCTCGCGCCAGCAGATAGACCGCGAACGCGCCCATATCCGTGAGTTCGGTGATATCTACCGGGTGGACCTCGATACCCTCGAGCTCGAGCCTGTCGTCGACGAGGCAGCCCGTGCGGAGGCAATCGCCGAGTTTGCCTCCTACCGCGACTTCCGATATCACGAGCCGACGGATGAGGGGCTCTTCAGCGGCTGGAGCCGCGTCTCGAAGATCGCCTACGAGCGGACCTACAGCTTCGATCTCGTCTCCGACACCGGCGATGAGCGCCTGCCGGTCGCCCTGCGATGGGTCTACGACGAGGACCCCCGGCGGCTTCTGCTCAATTTCGGCCGCGGGCGCTCCGCTCACCGGGTGAGTTTTCCACCTGAGATCTTCGACCTGTCCAATGTCGGCGAGCCCGACTACTGGCGCACCCTCTCGGCCATGCGCTACCGGGCCGCAACCGGGGACGCGACCTTCTTCGATTCCATCGTCGACGTTGACGGCGGTCGGCGGATCCGGCTCATCGAGAATGCTCCGAGCAACTACATCGAGACGATCGCGATGTCGCCCTCGTGGGAGCGCATGCTCGTGCTGTACTGGAAGTACCGCGAGACGAAGTACCTGAGCGTCCTGGAATTGAACCCGCCGGTTCGATAGGCCTGGCGTCCCGGGAGCCGCAGCAACCGCAGCAGCTGCAGCAGCCGCGCGGGCCGCGCTTGCAGAGTAGCCGAGCTTTGCGCTAATCTTTCATCCTCACGCAGGGCCGCCTTGCGCGAGCCCGATACACACCCAGTGCTGTGCTGGAGGAGGATTCTATGCGAACAACAACTCGACGAATGGTTCTGGCGGCGCTCATCGCCCTGCTCGTGGTCCCCGGGGCCATTGCCCAGGAGGGGACGGAGGATGCGGCCGAGTCCGGCAGCGAGGCCGTAATCGGCGCCGGCAACATCGACATCGGCATTACCGGCGGACTCGGTGGGTTCATATATCCCCATATCGCACCGGTTGTCGACGTCGGCGTCCTTCCACTCGGAGAGGTCGTCATCAGCGCCGGCGGATCGGCGGATTTCGGGTACTGCGTGCTCTGCAGCCTGGTAACCTCCGGGAGCGACTGGACGGTCAACTCCTACTACTTCACCATACTCGGTCGTGCGATGGTACACATACGCGAGCTTTCCGAGCAGGCGGGCCCGTCGACCGCTCTCGACCCCTATGTCGGCCTGGTGGCCGGACCCCGTTTCTACCGCTTCAAGCTCGAGTATGAACCCGACGGAGACTCGGCGACCTTCAATCTCAATACCGTCATGGTGGGACCGACAGCCGGTGCCAAGGTGTTGCTCGGTGACGCGCAGCGATGGTTCTTCTTCGGCGAGCTGAGCTACCTCTTCGAGTTCGGCTTCGAGAGCACCGAGGTGGAAATCGGTGGGGTAACCTACAAGGTCGAGAGCAACGACTACCGCAGCGGCGGCCTCGATGTGTCCCTCGGCGGCGGGTTGCGGCTGTAGCTATCACCGGGATCACAGGGCCGGTAACGGCGTCTGGCCCCGCTGTCGCGTAGACACCCGGACCCCGCTCCGGTTACGCTTTGAGGAGACGATACCTTCTCAACAAGGACGTGACCATGGCGGACGGCTTTTTTGTGACGCGCACACCGGAGCTCCATTTCGGGCCCGGCACCCTCAAACGGATCCCCGATCTTCTGCACCAGCTGGGTCTGAAGCGCGCGTTTCTGGTAACGGGCTCGGGCTCGGTACGTGAGCTTCCCCAGTGGCAGGAGCTCATCGCCGACCTCGAGAAGAACGGCGGATACGCAGGCGATGCCCGGGTCCCCGGGGAACCGTCCCCGTCGGATGTTGATGAGATCGCTGCGGTAGCGCGCTTGCGCGTTGCCGAGGTCATCATCGGTATCGGTGGGGGAAGCGCGCTCGATGCGGCGAAAGCGTCGGCCGTTGCGGTCATGCATCCGGGCTCCATCCGCGATTACCTCGAAGGCGTCGGTTCAAGGCAACCGACCCCTCGTCGCCTGCCGCTCATCGCCTGCCCGACGACCGCCGGAACGGGGACGGAGGCGACGAAGAACGCGGTGCTCCGAGAGGTGGGACCGAACGGGTTCAAGAAGTCACTCCGCCACGATGCCTACGTGCCGGACATAGCAGTCATAGACCCCGAGCTCGCGGTGCGCGTTCCGCAACGAGTGACCGCAGCAAGTGGGCTCGATGCCGTCACGCAGAATCTCGAGGCCTACGTCTCCACGGGCTCCAACTACTTCACCCACGCCGTGGCATTGAACGGACTCGAGGCCGCAGGCCGCAGTTTTCTCCGTGTGCTCCAGGATGGTGGTGACGTGAATGCGCGAGCGGATATGGCCTGGGCGGCGCACACCTCCGGCATCGCGCTGGCAAATGCCGGGCTCGGTCTCGTGCACGGTGCCGCCGGACCGGCGGGTGCGATGCACGACATTCCCCACGGGGTGGCGTGCGGGCGGTTGCTGCCGCTTGTCACCCGGGCAACGATTGCCAGGCTGCGCAGCGCGGAGCCGGCCGCAACCGGGGGCGCGGGTGCCGGCGGGCGCTCCGG
>JAWLDL010000065.1:0-9079 GCA_041686675.1 Spirochaetia bacterium
CTCCGGTCAGAACATCACGCGACTGACGAGCAACAGGGCAATATAGAAGTTGATCCCCGTCCCAGCGAGCAGGCTCGCAACAGCCGAGATCTCGAAGAGCTGCGCCGCCCGCTCGGACCGGCGCGCGAGGCGGGACGGCTCCCCCGGTATGACGAGCAATCCGGCCATCGGATCATTCGGCCGCCGCAGACCGGCTGCGTCGGATGTTCCGGCGCGGGGCTGGGCGACGTCGGGGGTCCCAAAGACGAAATAGCGCTCGCCCTCCCCTTCACGCCCCTCCTCGCCCTCGGCCACGCTCGCATCCAGCCGCTGCGCGCCTGCGCGAACGAGCTCGCCGGCGGCGTCCCCGTCGACGGTGCGCATCACGTAGCGCTCGCCGTCGGGAAGCAGCGCCTCACCGCGTGCATCGAACTCATGGCGAAGCGGCAAGCGCAGAATGTCGCGCTCGGCGCGGAGATAGCGACCGCGGCGCCACATGCGGCGGTACAGTGGAAACGAGATGAACCCCGGCGGCAGCAGAGGTAGTATCGGAATCAGGGCACAGCTCACCGCCAGTATCGCGGCACCACGATCTGCAGGTATGCGCAGCAGGATGTAGGCGGCAAGCAGAAGCGCCAGAGATCCGACCGCCAGCGACGCCGGAGTGAGAAGGTTCCAGTATTCGTTTCGCTGCCGCCCGGTCCACACCGAATGCTGCAGCACTTCCTCGTCCGGTCCGTCATAGAGGATGAGCAGGAGCTCATCGCCGGCTGCCTCCTCGCGAAAGACCGGTCGATCTCCCTCCAGGCGCAGCGGTCCGGCTACGAACACGGGGGTGCGCTCGGGAAGCGTGGTCAGACGCGACCACGGAACGCGGTCGGGGGTTTCCTCAGAAAAGGGCCGCGAGGGCTGCTGCCGCGACCCTGCTGCAGGAAGCAGATAGGCGGTGGTGCGGGCAACGTCTGCTGCAACCGAGATGGCCCCGTCGTTGAGCCATATCACATCATCATCTTCGATGGCTTCGAGGCGCCCGAAGAACCGGTAGCGCCCCGCGCCGCCGGCCGCGCCTGCCCCGGCGCGCCGCAGGTGAGAGAGAGCCGTATAGGTCACCGTCGGCGCAAGCGCTGCGCTTCCCACCGCCCTGCGAAACCGCCGCCATCGCGTGCGGACGGAGACAGCACCGACGCCGGGTATGATGATGAAGAACGTACATGCCAGACCGAAGACCAGATACCAGGTACTCATCTTGTGAAATGCCGCCAACTAGGGTAGGGTGATAGTATCATGGTAGAGCGAATGGTCGTAGAGCCCGTGCACACCAACGTGTACGCGTTTGCCACGGCGAAGAAGGAATGCATTGTAATCGACCCCGGCGCCGACGGTCCGGCTATCGTTCGACGTCTCGAGGCCATGAACATGAAGCCCAAGGCAATCCTGCTTACCCACGGGCACCTCGATCACTCCTCGGCGGTCCGCTACATCCAGGATCACTACGAAGAAGAGGTCCCGCTGGCCATCCACAAGGCCGACGCGAAGATGCTCGGCAAAAAGGCGCTCGGCATCCACCAGGAGCTCTTTGCCGGAATGGGCCCCGAGGGAGAGGTGCTGTTCGAGGAGCTCTACTCACCCCTGCCCGAGGCGGACATAAAGCTCGTCGACGGGGACACCATCCTCGAGAGCGACCTCACCGTCATCCATACACCAGGACATACCCCTGGTAGCGTCTGCTTCTACTCCGAGGAGGAGAAGGCGGTGTTTACCGGTGACACCCTGTTCTTCAAGGACATCGGTACCACCGACTCCGGCAAGGGAAACCGCAAGCAGCTGCTGAAGAGCATCACCGAGCGCCTGCTCACGCTGCCCCCAGAAACACGGCTCTACCCGGCTCACGGTCCTCTCTCCACCATCGAGCGTGAGGCAAAGAATAATCCGGTACTACGAAAAGAAGGGGTGATCTGAGGCGGATCGACCGCGGCCCCGGCCATGCCGGCCGGACGCGCTACACGAGGCCGTTGAGAATATTTCCGAGTGAATCCGCCTGACCTGCGTAGCCTGATGCGGAGAGTTGCTGGAGCACCTGATGCAGCTGGGCGGAGTAGCGCTCGATCATGGCGTCTACCTCCTCGGCGGATGCACCGTCGTCGTCCGTTGTGAAGCGCTCGGCGCTCTTCAGGCGGGCGAGCCTGTCGATGAGGCTGTCGAGGACCTGCAGCTTCTGGATACTGAAGCCGCCCCCCTCCCCGGACGGAGGAACTCCCTGGATGTGTTTCAGGCGCGCGTACCCCAACGGCCCGTTCACCGGAAGCGCGAGCTTCCCCATCCCGTAGCGTGCCCTCACCAGGCTCGTCACCGGTACCGTCTGCGGTCCATTGGAAATACTTGCATCAAGCATTTCTCCATCCTCCACCTAGATGTATCGGAATATGGAGGTCGGACCTTAGTGATGGTGAAAATGTTGCGCGCGCCGCGGCTATGTCTGCAGGGCCGGGTCAGCGGTTGCGGCGCTCGAGCTCGTTCTGGTATTCGATGCGGTACAGCGCGTAGGGGATCGCCTCGAGGCGCTCCTTCGGGATCGGTTTGCCGCTCTTGAGGCAGATACCGTACTTCCCCGCCTCTATGCGCGCGAGCGCAGCGTCGATCAGGTTCAGCCGCTTCATCTCCTGAGCGCCAAGCGCGTCGAGAACGCGCTTATCTATATCGGTGCTCGCGATGTCGACGAGATCCTTCGAGTCATCTGTATCTATGATATTCTGAAAATCCTCGTTCTCCGCCATGAGGTTCTCGAGGATCTCCTTTTTCATGGCGAGAAGCTTCTGTTTCATGCGCTCAACAAACTCTTTGTCCATCTCATCCCTCTGCTGAAATGTGGCGCCTCACAATGATAGAAAGGTGTGGAAAAGTCAACACGTTCGGCTATCCGCGGGTACACATCCGGCGGCGAACGGAGAACCTGCGTTGACAAAGCCTGCGGTTTTGCATAGTGTTACGATAACGAAATTTATACTGTCCCAGGAGGTTTCGTGGCCAAAGAAGAAGCCATTGAAGTCGAAGGCATCGTGAAGGAATCACTCCCCAACACGATGTTTCGCGTTGAACTGAAGAACGGACATCTGATCCTCGCCCATCTCTCGGGCAAGATGCGCAAACACTACATTCGCATCGTACCGGGAGACAAGGTGAAAGTAGCACTCTCCCCCTACGACCTCAACCGAGGTCGCATCGTCTACCGCGAACGATGACGTAGCACCACCCACAGGGCCCCGGAGCCGCCGTCGCGCTGCTTCGGCGTACCCATCGCCCCGGTATCGGGGTGCTTTTCGATAAACCGGCGAACAGCCGCACCGAGCACACCACCGTTCTGCGAATGGAGCCCCTTGCCGTGGACTATGAGCACTTTCCGATAGCCCGCGGCGAGCCCCGCCTCGATGAAGCGTCCGGTCGCCCCAAGGGCCTCCTCCACGGTCAGGCCGTGAAGGTCGACCTCGTCGTCAATGGGGAGTGACGCGGGACGCGGGACGCCGCGGGGTCCTGCAGGGGATCCCCCGTGGGCGTCGACGTCACCCTTCTCCGCGGCATCCGGTGGATAGCGGTCGAGAAGTGATTCGAGGTGATCGCGACGCCGGCGCTGTGTCTCGCTGTCGGCGCGGCGCTCGTTCTCTTCCCACTGCCTGAGGATGTCCTCGAAACTCATCGCCTGCTCACCAGTAACATATTCTCGTCCATCCATCCTTCAACACCGAAGCCGGTTCGAATCAGCCGGTAATCGGCGTATTGATCCAGCGGCTCCACGGCGGTACCCGCCGGCAGGGTGAGCCACTGCTTGGCCTCCGCCACCGGCACCTGCTTGAGCGCCGCTTCCTGCTGCTGCACCACCGCGGTCGGGCGCGACGCACCGTGCACCGCGTATACCATAAGCACGCCCGCGGCAATCATCAACAGCAGCGTGGAAATGAACCCGATGGCGTAGCGCGCATCGCCTCCCCGCTTGAGGACGAGCGCGAGGCCGCCCAACAGATACGCGAGCGCGAAAAGCGCCACCAGGGCCGCGTCGGGATGGAAACGGGCCTTCACCTCCACCTGCCGGTCCAGCCCGTACTGATCCTCCACCCAGGTAAGTCCTGCACGGGCGTCCTCGAACATGGGGCGGATGCGCAGTGCCTCCCGCAGCGCGTAGACACTCTGTCCCCGCTCGTCGGCGAGATAGGCGGCGTAGCCGAGGTTGTAGAGAATCCCCGGACTGCGGGGGTAGTCTTCGTGGAGGGTTTCCAGACGCCACAGCGCCTCGGCGAGCCGTCCGCCGTCGAGCGCGGAAACCGACCGCTCGATCTCCTCCTCGGGAAGGTCACGTACCGGCGCGGCGGCAACGAGCACCAACGCGAGCGGCACCAACAGCAGCGAGACCATGCCCGTGCGTTTGGCCGTCACGCCCGCCCAGGAGAGCACGATGAGAAGAAGCGGTGGAAGAAACAGAAGGTAAAAGGCGGGTATGCGATACATCTCCACCGGCTGCACGCGCTGAATCTCAGTGACTCCGAGGGGCCCGAACGGTGTGCTCTCCCGCGCCTGAGCCACGGTGGCCTCAGCGGCCTGTACCTCGAGGGTGAAGCGATAGGGTCCCTGACTTCGCGTCAGTCCGGTGTCGGGATCGAGCCAGTAGAAGCGCTCGACCACTATCTCGTGCTCGCCCGGCTCCCGGGGCGCCACGCGAAGTCGCAATTCGCGCGAGCCGACCAGTCCCGAGGCAACGGGGGCAACCTCACTCTGCTCGCCGACCGAACCAACCGTCATCTCGCCGGCATCCACCTCGGGGAAACGGAAGAAGTCGAGGTTGCCCGTGCCCTCTGTACGCATGGTGAGAACGGTGGTGTCTCCCTCGGTGAGCACGCTATCGGAGAGCTCGGCGGAGAACCGGTAGGTGCCGACCGCAAGGGTCGTGCGGACCTCTTCGGGAAGGGGTTGCACATTTACCACGCGAGCCTCCGCCCGACGCGCCATCTCTCCGCGACCGACGAGTGCCGAGGGAATACGGAGCTCACCGGGCCCCGACGGCGTCATGAGAAATGTCGCAACGGGGTACCTCAGCAGCTCGACTCCGGAGACGACCTCGCTCGCCACCGATCCGAGACCCTGCACCTCCTCGAACACCGCGCCGGTGGGAGGCTCCACGTCGATGGTGCCGGGGAAGGAGAAGCTCGTGGCCTTCTCTATCTCGAGGTACACGGGGACGGTCTGTCCCTCGTACACCGTCTCGGCCGGCAGATGCCAGGCAGCATCGAAGGGGACGCGGGGGTCGTCGCTCGACAAACCTATCTCCACGAGATGGCGCTCGGTCTGCCAGCTGGCGCCCTGTCGGTCGGTAAGCTGAATCGGCTCGAGGATCACGCGTCCCGCCGCCTCAGCGCGAAAGGGTATCTCGATTTCTATGCGACGTCGGCCGAGCCCGCGGAAGCCGGACTGCCCGGCTTCGACGATGGATGCACCGGAGAGCTTTGTGATCGCCTCCGGGTACTCCGGCTCTTCGAGGGAGAGCTCGTCAGTCGGCAGGTCCGACGCGCGGATAACCAGCGAAAACCGGTCACCAACGGTGATTCGGGAGGGCTCCACGGTGGAGTCGAGCTCCTCCTGGGCCGGGAGGGCGTGCGGCGCGATGAGTGTTACTGCGAGAAGGACGAGGCCCGCTACCAGGCGGGCATGTCCGGCTCGTCTTCCACCTGTTCCGTGGCAAACCACCGGTTTCCCTCCTTTCTCCTGATGTACTCAAGTATTCGCACCGACTGTGCCGACGGCGCGCCGTCGGTCCCGGCCGACGACGGATCTCCCCGCACCACCTGTTCGCTCGCCCGGATCTTCTCCAGGGCCAGCTCGAGATTGACCTTGGCGTCAACGCTTCCCGGGTCTATCTCGAGGGCGCGCTTGAACTGCGTGTAGGCATCCTGGTACCGCCCGCGCTCGTAGTAGAACACACCCTTGTTGAAGGTGACGCCGAGGAGGATGTCCGCATCGCCACTTTCCTGGGCGCGCTGCCACATGCCGAGCGCCGCCTGCACCTCGCCGAGAGCGTAGTACACGTTCCCGAGGTTATAGGCGATCTGGGAACGATACTCATCGTTCTCCCAGGCACGCAGATAGTCGACAGTCGCCGCCTGGAACCTGCCCTGCCCGTAGGCGTAGTTTCCCCGTATGACGCGAAGATGCGACTCCGCTCCGCATCCCGAAAGGAGCACCACGGCAGCAGCCGCTATGAGCACCCGTCTCATACGACACCCCTCCATCGAAACACCCGCACGATGACACTGAGCGAGAGCGTTATCACCGCGAAGATCAGAAAGACGCGGAACCGCGGCACCGAGACCAGGCGAAAGCCTTCCCGCTCGCGCCGCTCTTCGAACCCGCGGATCTCACGCATGAGCCCACCGAACGCCTCACCACCGGAGCCCCGGAACGAGGCCCCGCCCGAAGCGCCGGCGATGTCCTCCATGATACCCGGATCGGCGCGGCTCAACACCACATTCCCCTCCGCGTCGGTGAGGCGGCTGCCGTCTGAGAGGGTGATCGTCGAGCCCTCGACAGAGCCGAAGGTCACGGCAAACACGGGCACACCGGCCGACCCCGCCACCTCGGCAGACCGCAGCGGGTTTCCGCGGTGCTGCTCGCCGTCGGAGAGAAGGACGAGAACGCGGTTGCGATTCGCTCCTTCGGGGAACGCGGCAAAGGCGGCATCGAGGCCCTGCTCGAGGTCCGTCCCCGCGGCGGAAAGCACATCCGTCCCCAGTGAGCTGATAAAGGAGTCCACCGCGACCCTGTCCTCGGTCACCGGCACCGTCCGCAGCGCCTGCCCTGCAAACACGACGATACCGAAGCGCGCCGTCGGCAGATCCTGCACGATGCCCTGCATCGTCTCGCGCGCCTCGATGATTCGCCCCGTCTCGTCACCGTCGCGCGCACGCATGCTGCGCGATACATCGACCGCGAACACCACATCGAGTCCGCTGCGATCCTCCTCCACCGATCGCTGCCCCCAGGAAAAGCCCGCCAGCGCGAGGATGGAAAAGGCGATGGCAAGCGTGAAGAAGAACGACGAGAAGAACCACTTCACCAGGTACACCGTGAGCACCTCCTCGCGGCGGTCGCCGGCGAGGAGGCCGAGATCGTGCCGGCCGTTTCGGAACTGGTAGAACTGCAGCGCCGCGAGGGGAATCAGCGCGAAAAGCAGCCACAGGACGCGGGGATACTCGATATTCATAGCACCTCCCGCAGCAGGAGCTTTCGAATGAAGAAGTCGAGAAGCAGCGCCCCGATGGCAAAAATGATGAGCAGGCGGTGGCGTGGCTCGGTGTTGACCTCGATCCGCACCCGCTTCTCGGTTGTCTCGATGGAATCGATGGCCTCGAACACCGACTCGAGGGTGCCGCTCGTTCCGGCGTAGAAGTAGGCCCCGCCGGAAAGCTCGGCGATCTCGCGAAGGATTGCCTCGTCGAAGCCGCCCTCGAAGGTGCCGCGGTAGACCTGCCCGGTCTGCGGGTCGGTGAACTCGATGGGCGCTTCAGTCTCGCTGCCGATGCCGATGGTGTAGATCCGGATCCCGATCTCGGTCGCAACCCGCGCAGCCGTCTCGGGGGGCACCTCCCCGGCGTTGTTCTCGCCGTCGGTGAGGAGAATCATCACCTTCTCCGGTGCATCGCTCGAGCGGAGGTGCAGTGCACCCAGCGCGATCCCCATACCGATCGCCGTCCCGTCGCCGAGCTCCATGATGCGCAGACCCTCCAGGGCGTCGCCGAGCTTTACGTAGTCGGTGGTGGGCGGCACGCGAAGGGCCGCCTCCGCACCGAAGCTCACCAGGCCTACGGGATCGTTCTCCCGTCCCTCAACGAACCGCCGGATGGTGTCCCGCGCGCTCTCGAAGCGATTCACCGGCGCGAAGTCCTCGGCAGCCATGCTCGGCGACTCGTCGAGCACGATCATCATGTCGATCCCGCGGTTGAGAAACACCCGCTCGCGGGTCACGTCGGCGGGACCGCCGAGGGCGAGCACCAGGGCGACGACTGCAGACCAGAAGGAGATAGTGGCCAGCGCAAATACCGCACGACGGGCAAAAAAGCTCGGCACGAAGCCCCGCGCGTTCCACACACGGTAGGCAAAGGGCAGCTTCCCGCCACGCTGCGGCGAGAAGTGGCGGAAATAGACGCCCACGGGTATGAGAAGCAGCAGGAAGAGGTAGCCGGGCGACTCAAATACCACCGTGAGCACCCCTCTTCTCGCGCGTCGTCTCCTCCCGTGTCCTGTTCCGCAGGTCCCGCTTCCGCTCCACATGGCGCAACACCCGCATCACCGCCTCGAGGTGATCGGAGCGCGCACGGGTCGAGGCCCGCTGGCTGGCAAACTTTACCCGGTCGCCGAACTTAAACACCTCGAGCACCGCCTCGCGGTCCGCCTCGGTGGGGATGTAACGCTCGAGCTCTCCGGCGAGCTCCTCGGTCGTCGCCGAGAAGGCCTCGGTGTGCATCCGGCGCGAGAGATAGGAGCGAAAGTCGGAGAGCAGCTGAATGTAGAAGTCACGATCGCTCATAGCGTCCATCTCGTTGCCGAGCTGGCGCAGCGAGCGATTGATACGGCGATAGGGCAGGCCGTCACGGTATCGCGTCAGCAGGTCCCGGAAACGTCGCCTGCCCCACCTGAAGAACACGAACCACACTGCGGGAACCAGCACCAGAACGGCGACGGCGGCTGCAAGCAGCATCCGCGTTGCCGGCAGGAGCAGCTGATCGCGCAGCGGGGCCAGTTCGGAGCGGTCTTCGTCGAGGATGGACGGCACGGGGACGTCGATGCCCCGCAGGTACACGTCGCCGAGCTGCATCGGCGGCAGGGTCTGGGTTCCGGGCTGATAGGGGGTAAAGGCTACGCGGAGCTCCCACCCGCCCGACACTTCGGCAAGGCGCACGCGGTGCAGGGTTCCCCAGGCAATCGACGGCGACTCCTCCGGAAGTCGAGGGGCGGCTCCCGGAGAGGTCCGGAAGGCAACGCGCATCTCCACGCGGTCGCCGACGTAGAACACCTGGGGCAGGAACGTCGTGCGCTCGATCTCCGCCTCCTGCGGCTCCTC
>JAWLDL010000066.1:0-9079 GCA_041686675.1 Spirochaetia bacterium
GCTGCTGATACCGTAGAGACTCCCGACCACGCCGGGCTCCCACACGGGCAGCAGATGTATCGAATCCTGGGACGGCGGCAGGGTCATCGCGTACTTCACGACCGACAGAAAAGAGCCGATCGTGCGCACGTTGACTCCCACCATGTTGGTGCGACGAAGCCAGTCGCTGTCGGTGCGATCCGCGCACGGACCGCGAAGCTCGTCGGGGAGTCCGCCTGCCGGCTTCGAGGGGTCGCTGTGCTCCTCCGAAAGGGCCGCGTCCACCGCATCCCCGAAACGGGTCCGCAACGTCCGCAGGAGAAGCTCCAGCGGCTCCTCCACCGCATCCTCTGGAAGGAGATTCACCGCAAACGACCGCTCGCCTCGCTCGTAGGGGCGCCGCTCGTCAGCTCCGCGGGTTGCCCATATGTCCTTGAGCTCCCTGTAGGTCTTTCCAAAATGCATAGGCGCCCCGTTCGTCACAGCTCAACGTCGTAGTCGCGGGTGATCACGATATCCGCCCTCGTGATGTGCTTGGAGATGATATCGTGCTCGATTTCGAGAACCTCCTCGAGGAAGGGTTCGATCTCCTCGCGTCCCCGCTTCTTTCGCGACTCCAGCGTCTCGAGGCGGTTGCGGTTTATGAACACGCGCGTGTCGACGTGGTCGAGCAGCGTGGTGTAGGTGCCCTCGGCTATGAGCACCTCGATTCCCTCGAGGGACATCTCCTCCTCGGTAATGCGGTCCTCGTCATAGATGACCAGGGGCTTGGTGATGGACGTCTCGCCGCGCTGCGCCGCGGCAAGGTGCTCGTCGAGAAGCTTGATTCGGACTTCCTGCGCGCCGACCCAGGTGATGTCCTCCCGGCGCTTCGCGTCGTTCGATTTCGGCGGCAGCACGAAATAATCGTCCTGCTGCAGCACGTCGGCCCTGAATCCGAGCTTCTCGATCTCCTCTTTCAGCGCCTTGCCGGTTTCGGATTTTCCGCTTCCCGACTCACCGGCGACCGAGATGGTGTAGGTCCGCGCCGTGGCGCGAATGGAGTCCTCGATTGCAGCGGCGATCTTCGCCGCTGCCCTGCGATGGTGTTCCTCCACGATGATGACGTCACCTTTCATGCTGACCCCTCGCTTCCGTACATCGTACCATGAGCGTTTGAATGCGCGCGAACGCGGCCGACCGCCGTGCATGAATCGGCGCATTTTGTTATACTCTCAGTATGGAGAAAGAAGCACGCGTTAGCAACGCACCAATCAGCGTCCGCAGCTTTCACATGGAGGGAGATGCCTTCCGCTGGGATGATGTCGACGTGAAGGAATACCGGAAAGTCGGAGACTTCTTCCGGGACATCAATAAGCAGGTCTTCTTCGACGGCGAGCACGGTTTCTCGTGCGAGTTGCGGTACTTCGAGGTGAAGCCCGGCGGCTACTCATCGCTGGAGCTGCACGAGCATGTGCACGGAGTTCTGATCCTGCGGGGCCACGGCAGGGTTGTTGCCTACTCGGATCGAGGCTCCCATATCCAGGATATCGGCGAGCATGATGTGGTACATGTTCCGCCCCTCACCTGGCATCAATTCCAGGCAGCAGAGAACGAACACCTCGGCTTCCTCTGTCTCGTAGAGAACGAGCGTGATCGCCCCCGCCGTCCCACCGAGGAAGAAAAAGAGGAGCTGCGCGCCGACCCCACAATCGGTGACCACGTGCGACTCTGAGTACGCCGGCGAGGTATATGCAGGAAATCCGTAAATCGACGAAACTCGATAACGTTCTCTACGATATCCGAGGACCCATCCTCGACGAGGCGGAGCGACTCGAGGAGGAAGGCTACTCCATCCTCAAGCTGCACATCGGAAATCCGGCGCCGTTCGGGTTCAACGCGCCGGACGACCTGCTCCACGACGTCGTCGTCAACCTGAAAGACGCGCAGGGCTACAGTAACTCCAGGGGCCTCTACTCCGCGCGCAAGGCAGTGTACCAGTACTACCAGTACCGACAGTTTCCGGACGTCGATATCGACGATATCTTCATCGGAAACGGGGTCAGCGAGCTCATCACCATGACGATGCAGGCACTGCTCGACAACGGCGACGAGATCCTCATTCCGGCCCCTGACTATCCGCTGTGGACGGCCTCGGTCAATCTGGCCGGCGGCAGGTCGGTCCACTACCGCTGCGACGAGCAGGCGGACTGGCAGCCCGACCTCGACGACCTCGAATCGAAGATTACCGACCGCACCAAGGGTGTCGTTCTCATCAATCCGAACAACCCGACGGGTGCGGTGTATTCACGCGATCTCGTCGAGCGCTTCGTGAGGATTGCCGAGCGGCACGGGCTCATCATCTTTGCCGACGAGATCTACGATCAGGTCCTCTACGACGACGAGGTGTGCCACTCTCCGGCCGCCATGACCGAGGACACCCTCGTTCTGACCTACTCCGGGCTCTCCAAGAACTTCCTGGCAGCCGGATTCAGATGCGGGTGGCTCGTGCTGACAGGCTACAAGGACACGGCCGGGGACTTCATTGAAGGGCTGAACATGCTGGCCAACATGCGGCTGTGCAGTAATGTTCCGGCCCAACTCGGCGTACAGGCCGCGCTCGGCGCGTCCCTCGGAGGCTATACCGAGAGCGCAAAGCTCCTCGCCCCCGGCGGTCGACTCAACGACCAGCGCAACCTCGCCTACGAGATGGTCTCGAGCATCCCGGGATTGAGCGTGGTCAGACCCCGCGGAGCCTTCTACCTCTTTCCGCGCATCGACACCGAGAAGTTCGGCATCAGCAGTGACGAACGCTTCGTGCTCGACTTCCTCAAGAAGGAACACACCCTCGTCGTGCAGGGCAGCGGGTTCAACTGGCCCGAGCAGGATCACTTCAGAATCGTCTTCCTGCCCGACATCGAGCAGCTGAAAGCGGCGCTCGAGGGGCTCGGCCGCTTCCTCGCCGACTACCGGCAGAACCGGTAGCCACGCGGCCCGCTCAGCAGCCCTCGGGAAGCATGCGTACAGCACCCTGGTCCGCGGAGGTTGCCAGGAGGCTGTAGGCCCTGAGCGCCACCGAAACCTCCCGCTCGCGCTCGGGACGGTATGCTCCGCTCTCGCCCTTCTCCTCCTCGGCTGCCCGCCGCGATGCGAGCTCCTCGGCCGACACGCGCAGGTCGATGCTGCGGTTCGGGATGTCGATGTCGATCATGTCTCCGGTGCGCACGAGCGCGATTGCCCCTCCCGCTGCAGCTTCCGGTGAGACGTGGCCGATGGACAGCCCCGAGGTTCCGCCGGAGAAGCGCCCGTCGGTAACAAGGGCACAGGCCTTTCCGAGCCCGCGGGCTTTGAGATAGCTCGTCGGGTAGAGCATCTCCTGCATGCCGGGGCCGCCCTTGGGACCTTCGTAGATGATTACCACCACATCGCCCTCTTTGACCTCGCCCGAGAGGATTCCCTCGATGGAGTCCTCCTGGGAATGATAGACCCGCGCGGGGCCGCTGAAGGTCAGGATCGACTCATCCACGCCGGCCGTCTTCACGATGGAACCGCGTCGGGCAATGTTACCCTCGAGCACCGCGAGGCCGCCGTCCTTGCTGTAGGCATGCTCGATATCCCGAATGCACCCGCCGGCGCGGTCGGTATCGAGCTCCTTGAAGGTGGCCGTCTGCGAGCCCATCACCCGATTGCCGACGGTGTTACCAGGAGCGCTCGAGGCAATCTGAACTGCCTCCGGTGATCGAGACTCCCGCATGATATCGTAGCGCTCGATCGCCTCGCCGAGGGAGAGTCCGTCGGCGCGGCCAACCGAGGTATCGAGGAGTCCGCCTCGCTCGAGCTCACCCATGATGGAGAGAATGCCGCCGGCGCGGTTCACGTCCTCTACGTGGTAGTGAGAGCTCGGCGCCACCTTGCAGAGGTTCGGCGTGTGTCGTGAGAGCTGATCAATATCGTTCATGGTGAAGTCCACCCCGGCCTCCCGCGCGATGGCAAGAAGGTGCAGCACCGTGTTCGTCGAGCCACCCATGGCGATATCGAGGGTCATCGCGTTCATGAACGCAGGCTTCGTGGCGATGTACCGCGGCAGAACCGAGTCGTCGTCCTTCTCGTAGTAGGCATCGGCCATCTCCACGATGCGATCCGCCGCTCTCTCGAAGAGCCGAAGGCGGGACTCGTGCGTGGCCACCACGGTGCCGTTGCCCGGGAGTGCCATGCCGAGGGCCTCGTTGAGGCAGTTCATGGAGTTGGCGGTGAACATACCCGAGCAGGACCCGCAGGTCGGGCAGGCGGAGATCTCAACCTGCTCCATCTCCTCGTCGGAAACCTTCGGATCGGCAGCCATGACCATGGCGTCGATGAGGTCGTAGGTTTTCTCGCCCACTTTGCCCGCTTCCATGGGCCCACCGGAGACAAAGATCGTGGGAATGTTGAGGCGCATGGCCGCAAGGAGCATGCCCGGGGTGATCTTGTCACAGTTTGAGATGCACACGAGCGCGTCCGCGCGATGGGCATTGACCATGTACTCCACGCTGTCGGCGATGAGCTCGCGCGACGGCAGGGAGTAGAGCATCCCGCCGTGGCCCATCGCAATCCCGTCGTCGACGGCGATGGTGTTGAACTCCGCGGCGAAGTAGCCGCGCGCCTCTATCTTCTGCTTCACCTGCTGGCCGATGTCGTGGAGATGAACGTGACCGGGCACGAACTGCGTAAACGAGTTCGCTATGGCGATGATGGGCTTCCCCATGTGCTCGGACGTCATGCCGTTGGCCCGCCAGAGGCTTCTCGCCCCCGCCATGCGGCGCCCGCCGGTTGTCGTTGTACTTCTCAGCTCTCGTGGCATACTCTATCTCCTCACAAAATGATTCCGGGCAGGAAGATCGGCACGTACACCATGAGCAGCAGGACAAGCAGCAGCCCGAGGAGGTACGGCACAATGGCCCGGGTGATTCGTTCGATGGACAACCCCGTGATGGACGACGCCACATAGAGATTGATGGCAACGGGCGGGGTGATCATCCCGATTGCAAGCCCCACGACAATAACCAGGCCGAAGTGGACGAGGTCGATGCCGAGCTGGTTCACCAGCGGCAGGAAGACCGGCGTGAGGATGATAAGGGCCGAGGCGGTTTCCACGAACACGCCCGTGATGACGATGATGAGCGCGATGAGGAACATGATCACGTACGGATTCGAGGACAGCGACAGCACGCCGTTCGCGATCATCGCCGGGATGCCCCAGTTGGCAAGCACCCAGCTCAGCACCGAGGAGGTCGCAATGATGAACATGATGACGGACATCGTCATGAGCGAGCGCACCATGATGCGGTAGATATCCTTCAGACTGAGATCGCGATACACCAGAAGCGAGACCAGAAGCGAATAATTCACCGCGATGACCGCAGCCTCCGACGGCGTGAAGTAGCCCGAGAAGATGCCGCCGAGGATGATGACCGGGGTGAGCAGTCCCCACAGGGCGTCAAGGAAGGTCTTCACGATATTGCGAAGCTCCAGCTTCGACCCGCGCGGATAGTTACGCTTTATCGCCTGCCGGATCGCAATGCCGATGAGGATGAGCCCCATCGCCACGCCCGGGATGAATCCGTTGAGGAAGAGGTCGGCAACCGACTGATCCGCGATAACCGCGTAGATGATCATCGGCACCGACGGCGGTATGACGACACCGATGGTACCGCTTGCCGCGATCAGCGAGGCGCTCGAAGCCTCCTCGTAGCCCTTGCGCTTGAGCTCGGGAACAAGCGTCGTGCCGACCGCCGCCGTGGTAGCCGCGCCGGAGCCGGAAATCGCGGCGAAGAACATGCCGGCGAGCACCGCGACCACCGAGAGGCCGCCCTTGAGAAACCCGAACAGCGCGTCGGCGAACTCCACGAGCTTCTCGGATATCTTGCCCTTGGCGAGGATATCGCCGGCGAGGATGAAGAAGGGCACCGCGATGAGCGCGAAGCTATCGGTGCCTGCGAACATCCGCTGTGCGATCACCATGAGGCTCATGTTCCCGCTCATGAGGGCGATCATGGATGACAGCCCGATGGTGATAGCCACCGGCACACCGAGAAACAGAAACAGGAGGAAGGTCACGAGCAGGATCAGTCCCATTACAGCTCCTCCTCTCGCGGCCGCGCAAACTCGGCAACCAGCGCGTCGAGCGCGTGCAGAATCATCACGAAGAGAGACACCGGCATCACGCTGTAGATGATGGGCATCGGTAACCGCAGCGCGGCCGAGACCTGTCGCCACTGTCGCGACATGTAGTCCAGCGCGAAGTTGAACGCAACGGCGAAGAACACCAGGGCCGAAACCACTGCGAAGATCCGAAGCGCTTTTCGCGCACCCGGGGAGAAGGATTCGCGCACGAAGGTAACCGAAATGTGCATGCTTCGCTTGTAGGCAAGGGTGGCACCGAGGAAGGTCGACCACACGAGCATGTAGCGCGACAGCTCTTCGGACCAGGCAAGGGCATCGAAGAACACCCTGAACACGATCTGAAGAGTGGTCGCGACGATCATTACCACCAGGCACACGAATGCGACACGCTGAACGATTTCGTCTATCGCGTGGGTAATCCTATCGAGAAATCGAGCAATCACGGGCAGCCCCTCCTCGGGATATGAGAAACCGACGAAGCCCCCGCGGGGGAGGCTTCGTCGGCATTGTAGCCGGTTTTTCGAGGTTACTCGCTGATCTGGCTCCGAATGCGACCCAGATAGTCACCGAAGGCCTCACCGTACTCGTCGTACACGGGCGCGACGGCAGCCTGGAACGCCGCAATGTCGGGATTCTCGATGATATCCATGCCGTTGGCGCGGAGTGCGTCGAGCTGCTCGCTTGCCATGTCAGCATTCCACTGCCGCTCGTACTCGGCCGCTTCCTGCGCCGCCTCCTCGAGAATCTGCTGGGCATCCGCCGGCAGCTGATTCCAGTAGTCGAGGCTCATGACGATGATCGCAGGAGCGTAGGTATGGCGGGTCAACGACAGATACTCCTGGGGCTCATAGAGCTTGAATGAGTAGATAACGTTGATCGGGTTCTCCTGACCGTCGATGGTCTGCTGCTGCATGGCGGTCAGCGCTTCGGTCCAGGCCATGGGGACGGCGTTGGCGCCGAGTGCCTGGAAGGTGTCGATGTAGACAGGATTCTCCATGACACGGATCTTCAGGCCTTCCACATCCGCCGGCGTGCGAACGGGGCGCACCGAGTTGGTCAGGTTTCGGAACCCGCGCTCGGCGTATGCGAGCCCCTTCAGATCCACCTCTTCGAGCTTGTCGAGAAGCTCCTGACCGATCTCACCGTCAAGTACCGCGTAGGCGTCCTCGGGGGTGGGGAAGAGGAAGGGAAGCTCGAACACCGCAATCTCCTCCACGAAGTTCGCGACCGGGCCATTGGTGATAACACCCATCTCCACCGTGCCGATCTGCATGCTCTCGAGAAGCGTACGCTCGTCACCGAGTTGCGCGTTCGGGAAGATCTCGATGGAGATCTTGCCGTCGGTGCGCTCCTCCACGAGCTCCACGAACTTGACCGCTGCAACGTGGAAGCCGTCCTGCTCGTTCACGACATGTGCGAGGCGGAAGGACACCGGCTCCATCTCCTCGAGCGATCCGCTGCCTGCGGACTCTCCCTGGCCACCGGCGAACACCATACTAACGGCGAACACCATCAAGACCAAAAGGCCTGTAACGCGTTTCATGTGACTCCTCCTTTGTTGGAATGAAACTACTGCATAAAAATTAGCGGTTATTAGAGCACCTTTTCTGTAATGCTGTCAACTTTTCACAACACCGCCGAACTCGACCCGATATACGTAAATCATGACCGCCGTGAAGGCGATGACGAGCGGACCGTAGACGAGACCCGGGAGCCCGAAGAAGGAGAGACCGCCGATGGTTGCAAGAAAGATGTAGAACGGCGACATCGCCGCGCGCCCCTGCATCAGAAAGGGCCGCAGATAGTTGTCCACGCCCCCGACGAGAAGCACCGCCCATACCGCGAAGAACACCGCCTGCCAGTACTGCCCGGTGACTGCCAGATAGGCCACAGCGGGAACCGAAACCAATCCGGTTCCGATGATCGGAATCATCGAGGAGAAGCCCAGCACGGTGCCCCATATCAGCCCCGGTATACCGACGATTGCCAGCCCGATACCGCCGAGCACGCCCTGGATGAGGGCTATCGCGAAGGTACCGAACACCACGGCTCGGGTCACGTCGCGAATCCGCTGAAAGATGGCTTCCTTCTGCCTGGGACGCATGGGCAGAAAATCCCGCAGGCTCTGGGCCATGCGCGAGCCGTCCCGTACGAGATAGAAAAGAAGAAACACCAGAATGAAAAACTTCGAGACGACGTCTACGACGTTTCCGAAGATCTGCACGCTGTTTCGGACAAAGTACTGCGTTACCGTCTGGGCGAATCCGAGAAGACGCCCGCGGATATCGAGACTCGAAAGGTCGACGTCGACGCCGGCAAGCCACTCGGAAAGACGCTGCTCAAAACCGCCCAGTGCCGGCCCGGCAAGCAGAGCCTCGAGCGCACCGGAGCGGACCCAGGACACCAGATCCCGTGCGAACTCCGCCCCCTGCAGAAAAAGCAGGAAGAGAAAGAAGAACACGGGAACGATGATCACCACGCATACCCCGAGCACGACCAGCAGGGCCGCAAGTGTCTGCCGGCCGCCGAGCAGCGGGAGCAGGCGACGGTAAAACGGGAAGGCGAGCATGGACAGCAGAATCGCAAAGATGATGGGGTTGAAGAACGCCTGCAGAACAAAGAACGAGAGCACCAGCGCCCCGGCGAGGAGAATCAGCACAAAGGGACGGTAGAGGGACTCCGCATCTGCCTTTCTCGGTATGCGCCTCATGCGGCGGAGTATAGTTGATGTGAGTCGCTTGGAACAGCCGGTGCAGCCGGGCTACCATAGTGGCGTGAAATACGAACTCCAGACCATTCCCGTGTGGGATGCGTACGAGCACGAGGCCGATTGTCCGCTGTGTTATCTTAAGGAAAAACTCGAGGCGGATTACCAGAAGTTCTTCCTCGGAAGCGCGGTGATGGCGCCCGAGATGCGCGTGGAAGTAAACCGCATCGGGTTCTGCAGCCGGCACTTCTC